>DAOVBC010000154.1 GCA_030670715.1 Deltaproteobacteria bacterium
TTCGGAGATAATATCCACGAGCGTGGGCATTCCGCTTTGTTCCGTGACGTAGTTCGAGATTTCAATTTGATTCCTGATGGCGGCATTTTTCATCAGATCCGCAACCGAGCAGTCCAGATCCCTCGCCATCGCATCAACGATTGCATAGCTCTCCGGATGAACGGCGCTGGCATCCAGGGGATTGGTCTCACCATGAATTCTGAGAAAACCGGCGGATTGCTCAAATGCCTTGGGCCCCAATCGGGGGACATTTTTAAATTCCTCTCTTGATTGAAAAGAACCGTTATCGTCTCTATATGCGACGATATTACGAGCGAGCCGGGATCCCAGGCCCGAGACGTAGGTGAGAAGTTCGACACTTGCGCGATTGACATCCACCCCGACAGCGTTAACGCAGCTGATAACCACATCATCCAGGGCCTGTTTCAAGGCCGCCTGATCGACATCATGCTGGTACTGACCGACACCGATGGATTTCGGGTCAATTTTTACCAGTTCTGCCAGAGGATCCATCAAGCGGCGGCCGATGGATACCGCGCCGCGCACGGTAAGATCCAGATCCGGAAACTCCCTGCGGGCTGTCTCAGAGGCAGAGTAGACAGAAGCGCCGTTTTCGTTCACGAGCATCACCGGGATATGTTGCAGGTTCTCGATATTTTTTACAAAAGATTCGGTTTCCCGTCCCGCCGTCCCGTTTCCCACTGCGATAGCCTCAATTTCATGGTTTCTACATAGCTCACCTAATTTGGCGGCCGCTTTCTGATCGCGTTTTTGATTCATGTGCGGGAATATCGTGGCGTGATCCAGCAGTTTCCCCTGCCGGTCAAGACAAGCCACTTTGCAGCCGGTCCGAAAACCGGGATCAATTCCAAGCACCCTTTTACGGCCCAGGGGAGGTGCCAGTAAAAGCTGGCGCAGATTATCGGCAAAGACCTTGATTGCATGACTGTCTGCTTGCCGTTTGGCATTCAAACGAATTTCAGTTTCCATGGACCGGGACAGCAGGCGTTTGTAGCAATCATGAACCGCGAGTTGAACCTGAATCGAATCCAAACCGTTGCCCCTGACAAACAGGTTTTCCAGAAGCTCAACGGCTTTGTCCTCCGGTGGTGCAACGGTCAGGTTGAGAACATCCTCCCTTTCACCGCGACGCATGGCCAGGACCCGGTGCGAAGGCGCCGTTGCCACCGGTTCACTCCATTCATAGTAATCTTTGTATTTTTTCCCTTCGGCCTCCTTGCCGGCGACAACTTTGCTCATAATGAGCCCTTCGCGTATAAAAAGGTTGCGCAACCGAACTCTGGCCTGGAGGTCTTCATTGATCATTTCGGCAATAATGTGACGGGCGCCCTCGAGGGCATCATTCTCGGTTTCGACCCCTTTATCATGGGCTACAAAGGACGTTGCCAGCTGAACCGGATCCAAACCGGTTTGTTGAAAAATTTGCTGAGCCAGTGGCTCCAGGCCTTTTTCGCGAGCGATCGTCGCCTTGGTGCGCCGTTTCGGTCGGTACGGCAGATAAATATCCTCAAGCACGGCCAGGGTCGGAGCAGTCAGCACTTCTTCCTTCAACGTTTCTGTCAGATGCCCGTGTTCCGCAAGCGACTTTAAGATAGCGGCTCTGCGAGTTTCCAATTCTTCAAGCTGATCCAGCCTGTCTCTGATCGATGTAATCGCAACCTCATCAAGGGTCTCGGTGACCTCCTTGCGGTAGCGGGCAATAAAAGGGATCGTGGCGCCGTCCTTGAAAAGGTCGGCGGCGGCCTGAACTTGGGAACTTTTGATGTTGAGCTCAGCCGCAATGAGATTGATATGTTCTGGATTCATTTTGTTTCGTACTGTTCTAATAAAAAGATGCCAAAGCAATAACAAATGTGAAGTTATTTTTGAGTGAGCCCTTAGTAAGCGAGTGGGTCATGAAAGTCAAGCGAAAGAAAACAGCATTTGGCTTGAAGAATTTATCATTTTATAATATAATTTTAAGATCTTATAATATTAAACTCCCCTAAGAAATAGGATTGGTCGAGCTGTGTCCCGTGTTCTTTGGTGACACAAAGAGATATTACTGCCGGATGGTCGGGTGGAGGTACCCTTGAAGCATAAAAACCTTTATTACAAACTAAACATTATTTTCGGACTTTTTTTCCTGTTCCCGGTTCTCGGTTTCCTTTACTTTATTTACAGCCACAACATGCTGTCGGACCAATACGTCCCCCTGTATCTGATCGGGGTGCTGGTTTTTTCGCTGCTGGGTTTTATTGTTCTAAGAAATTTTTTCGATAAAATTGCCGACATTTCCGAGACAATCTCACAGGATTTTATCACCGAGTTGACGGGTGACAAAATTCAAACCGGAGCGGATGAACTGCAAAACATTGTTGAATCCTTTACCACTATCCAGAAACAGTTCAGCAATACTTTCCGGCAGCTGGAAAAAAAATCATCTGAAATTTCGATCCTCAAAGAGCTCTCCGAACTGTGCTACGTAACCTTTGACCCGGAGGAAATCCTTTACGTGACCCTGGAACGTGCGTTGCTGCTCACCGGTTCGGATCTGGGTTCGATTCTCACCCTGGAAAAAAGGGGGCGGAAAGAATTTGTGGTTAAGGCCAGCGTTGGCCTGGGTGAATATGTCAAGCTTGGTGATCGGATCGATTTTGAAACCAGCATTGCAAAGTATGCAGTGATTAATAAATCACCGCTGGTTGTCAAGGATGTTGAAAAAGATCGACGATTCGGTAGGGCAAACTTCGCTCATTACGGCACAAAATCATTTGTCTGTATGCCGATAAAAACCAGCAAGGATATTATCGGAGTGTTGACGCTTTCCTGCAAGGACGATTCCAGAACGTATACACTGGAGAACATTGAAGCCCTGACGCCCCTGCTGAGCAATGCGGCATTTACCTATGAAAATCTTCGCCTGATAAAGGAAAACGAACAGGGGACTTTGCAGCTGAGATCGATCGAAAAAATATTCAAGATTATTAATTCCAGTTTTAGAGACAGTGAACTTTTACAGGCGGTACTCGGCGAGATACGTAGCATCGTTCCCTATGATATCGCGCTGGTGATGACCACAAATGTCCAAAAATCTGATCAGCTGACGGTTTTCGACATGATCGCTCAAGGATCCACCCGTATCACAAAAGGGGCCCATTATAATTGCAAGGGAGCGATCATTGATAAGGTGTTAAAGCAGGGGACTACTGTAATTCTGGATGATACTCAGTCACTATCTACCGAACCTGAGATGAACAAACCCGGGGCCCGATGCAGTGTACTCGAACAGGAACTCTTTATCGGCGATGGTCGAAAAACCTGTTTGCTTTCGCCGCTGCGCACCGATGGGGTTGTTACCGGAGTGCTGGTACTCGCGGCAAAAACACCGGGACTTTTCAACGATCTGCAGAACCTTATCGAGTGGATTGCAAACGGATTGTCCATTGCAATTGAACGGAACAAGCTCTCTGCATCGGTTTTGAAACGCAACCAGGAGCTGGAAACCATCAAGCAGATCGGTAGGGCGCTGGCCTCATCCACTTTTGATATCAAAAAGGTGCTGAAATACACGATGGACATGGTCCGGATTCTCATGAACGTGGAAGCCGGATCGCTGTTGTTTCTCGAAGACGGTGAACTTGAACTGGCCGTTGCTTTTAACACCAAATTAAAAGCGATGAAAAAATTCCGTCTCAAAATCGGGCAGGGAATTGCCGGTTATGTTGCCGCACGGGGCGAGCCGATTATCGTCAATGACACCCAGAGATCCCCCCAATTCTTTACAGGTGTGGACAAATACACCGGCTTTATAACGCGGTCCGCTTTATGCGTGCCGATGATTTCACAGGGCAAAGTGATCGGAGTGGTTGAGGTATTAAACAAAACCAGCGGCGATTTTACAACCAATGACGAAGATCTACTGCAGTCTATTGCCGCTTCAGTCAGCATCGCCATCGAAAATGCCCGCCTCTATAAAGAAACTGTATCAATGGCCGAGCATGAACGCGGTGTGCGACGCATGTTCCAGAAATTTGTACCGAGAGAGGTTCTGGACAATATTATTCAAAGCGAACAAACCGGTGTGGCAGCTGTGGACGAGATCAAGACCGTCTCTCTCTTGAATATTGATATCAGAGGGTTTACAGAGCTTGCTATGGAAATGGAGCCGCAAAAGACGGTGTCATTGTTAAATAATTTTTTCTCTGTCATGGGTGACATCGTATTCAAACATAACGGAATCGTCGACAAATACCTCGGTGACGGATTTTTGGCGGTTTTCGGAGCGCCGGTATCAAGTATTAAAGACGCCGACAATGCCGCTAATGCAGCACTGGAGATGAAAAACATCATCAGTACCGTTAATAAAACTTTTATAAAAGAGCTGGGTATCACAGTCAGCGTCGGTATCAGCGTGCACACCGGCGATGTTGTCGTGGGCAACATCGGCTTCGACAAAAAAATGGATTACACGGTGATCGGTAATGCCGTGAATACGGTATTCAGACTCCAGGAGCTGACCAAATCCTATCCAAACGGCATCATTATCGGGGAATCCACCCGGCGTGCTTCACAGTCACAGTTGGAAGTGCGTGATATCCACAATGCCCTGGGAGAGCTGAAGCTGTATGAGTTGACCGGTATATCGTCAAGCTAAAGCAAGCGGAACACGATCTGTGAATTCGTAACCGTTAAAGGGTTCAGAGGTTCAGCGGTTGACCCGGAACACACATCAGAACCACAGACCGTCGAACCTTTGACTGGATCAGCAATACCTAATGAAAGCTGAGTTTCAGGATGTGCATGAGCATGCCGAGCGCACCTATGTTCTGTTAGGGGACTCTGACAGGGCGCGCCGTCATTGGTGGTTTCATCCCGTCATATGTCTGGCTGGATGGCTTACAAGCAAGGTCAACGAAAAATAGGTAACCCGACTCGGCTTAGCTCGTCGCAGGCTGAACGGTGAACCCTGAACCGGTGAACGCATACGTGAATTCTTACAGCCGGCTGTCCGTCCCGTATCTATCTGACAAGCAATACACGCAGGTCCATCACGTTGGTGTTGGTTGGACCGGTGATCAAAAGATCTCCCAGTTTTTCGAAGAAGTGATAAGAATCGTTATTCGCCAGATACTTCACCGGGTCCAGACCCAGCTTAGCGGCCCTGGCCAGGGTAGAATTGTAGGCATAAGCACCGGCGGCATCCGTGGGGCCGTCAGTGCCGTCAGTGCCGCCGCTCAACACCATGATGTGATTATCACCTGCGATATCAGAAGCAATCACCAGTGAAAATTCCTGATTTCTTCCTCCGAGACCGTTTCCCCTCAGCACGACCGTTGTTTCTCCGCCGGACAAAATACAGGCAGGGGTAGGGAGGGGGTGTCCGGTTTTGGCGATTTCCCTGACAATAGCACCGTGAATGCGGGCGACCTGATCGGTGTCTCCCTCGATCATCGAAGACAGGATAAGGGTGTTATACCCGATTCGTTCAGCCTCAGATTTTGCCGACAGAATCGCCTCCGTGTTGCTTCCGATAATCAGGTTATGGCTTCGCTCAAACACACTGTCGCTGTACTTTGGTGTTTCCGGAATTTTTCCGGCAGCGCCCGCCTGCAATTGGTTCAAAACGGCCGATGACAGTTTTTCTTCGAGGTCATATTTATCCACAACTGCCAGGCAGTCTCGAAAAGTACTGGCATCCGGTACACACGGACCGGATGCGATTACATCAAGATCATCGCCGACGACATCGGAAAGGATCAGGGTGACAAGCTCAGCCGGATAAACTGCCTGAGCAAGCCGGCCGCCTTTGATCGCCGAGGTGTGTTTCCGGATGGTGTTGATCTCATGGATCGTGGCGCCGCAGTTCAACAGCGCCTTGATGGTGGTCTGCTTTTCCGCTAGATCCAAACCGGGGGCCGGAAGCGGTAGCAGCGCCGAGCCCCCGCCTGAAATAAGGCAGATGACAAGATCCTCTTTGTCGGCCGTGCGGGCAAGGTCAATGATGCGCTCGGCACCTTTCCATCCATTGAGATCGGGCACGGGATGCCCGGCTTCCACAAGTGATATCCGCCGGAGGTCGGCAAGATGTTCGTAT
>DAOVBC010000238.1 GCA_030670715.1 Deltaproteobacteria bacterium
TGATGTTATCAAGGCTTTATCCGACCGGGTGGCCGTCATGTACGGCGGGACAGTTCTGGAAAACGGGCCGGCCGATGCCATCCTCGCCGGCAGTGATTCGAGCAGGCATCCTTACACGGCGGCGCTGCTCGATTCGATTCCTGATCAGCAGGAGATCAGGGAAAAGGCCTATCTGCGGGCAATCAAAGGAGAAGTCCTGGACACCATTAATCTGCCCGAAGGGTGTCGGTTTTTCCCGCGTTGTAACAGCGTCACCGCGGGGATACGCGATCAGTGTGAACACCGTGAGCCGGACCTTAAAGGGATTAATCCGGGGCATAAGGTACGCTGCTGGTTGTACCACATTTGAACCGGCTTTAAAATCCCATCTAATGCCCGTTGGCTGTGTTGCGAATCGTTTTAAAATGCTCACGTACTAACGTGTACGCTACGCTTTTAAAACACTTCGCGCCTTGCCCTCGAGCATAATCTGAGGTTTTAAAACCGATTCACGTTGATGAAGATATTTTTAGTAGTTAACCCTTTTAATTGATTCATTCAGATAGTGATGCCAAAAACAATCTTAGAAGTACAAAACTTGAAAAAATATTATTCCCAGTCCCGGGGAATTGCTTCCCGTTTTAAAAAGGCCGAGAATATTATTCCGGCGGTGGATGACGTCAGTTTCTATATTAAAGAAAACGAAACGATGGGATTGGTGGGGGAGACCGGTTGCGGAAAAACAACGATCGGCAAAACCATTCTTAAGCTGACACCGGTAACATCTGGAAAAGTCATCTACAATGACACGGACATTACCCATCTGCCTGCCGCAAAATTCCGGCCGTTCAGAAAACAGATGCAAATGATATTTCAGGACCTGGATGCCGCCTTAAATCCCAAAATGCGTATTAAGGCCATCCTTAAAGAAGCGCTTACAGTGCAAAACCGATTGAGCGATGCCGAGATTAACCGCCGGATCGACGAACTGCTTGAAATGGTGAACCTGAAAAAAAGCAAGCTCAACAACTTTCCGAATGAACTTTCCGGTGGCGAAAAGCGCCGGGTCGGTATCGCGCGCTCACTTGCCGTCGATCCGCGATTTATCGTTGCCGATGAACCGACAAGTGCGCTGGATGTTTCGATTCAGGCCCAGGTCGTCAACCTCTTACGAGAGCTGCAGAGTGAATTGAATCTGTCCTATCTGTTTATTTCCCATGATCTGAGGATCGTTGAACTGGTCAGCCATAAGGTGGCGGTCATGTACCTGGGGCAGATTGTTGAGATGGGGATGGCCGGGCGGATCGCCAACGCACCGCGTCATCCCTACACGGCTGTTTTATGGTCTTCTCTGGTGGATAAGGAAACCAGTGAGGTCGAAAGAGCTATCATCGATGTCGATGACAACCAGTGGGGCGTGTTTGATTTTGAACGCCCGACAACGGGCTGTCGCTTTGCTCCGCGCTGCCCCGTATACGAAGTAAAAGGGCATCCGGAATTTTGCACCAACCCGTCTACTGCGCCGGAACTGCACAAGGTGGACGAAGCCCACCACGTGCGGTGTCATTATCCCCTGGAATAGCGCAAGGCGCAGAGCGTAAAAGAAAAGGCGGAGAACATGGGACATAGGGAGTAGGGGACATTCTCAATATTTGAACTTGAATCTTGGGGCCGGAGCGAAACGTCCCTTATCACGCACCACTTGGTAAGGAAATAGCATTCCGAATCAGAACAGCCTCTCACTTTCTCCCTGAAGCGTACCTGGCAGTCAGCCAGGCAGGGATCGCTCTCAATCCCCGCAACCAATTCCGGATTATGCTATGCCTTTTTTTCCAGAGCGCATAAATTTGAGCTTCTCAGCGATCCTAATGGGAGATAGGGGGACATCTCACCTGTCAAGTTTAAAAGTTGAAGACCTCCCCAAATACGTCCGATTCTGAATTATAGCGGCTTGCCGAGCTGAAACACAAATTTGGGACTTTTGTCGTTGAGAAAGTCCGGTTGTTTCAACGGCCAGGCCACCCCCATGCGGAAAGCCGAAAGGTTGCCCCAGGCGATTTCCAGCGAGGTGACAAACTCGAATCCGGCGCCAACCAGCAGGTTGTCGCCGTTAAATTTTTCGCCGGCAATGCCGGTATCCACAAACGTACCGAGCCTCAACCGGTGCAGAAACAGCGGCAGGGTGGCGTAACCGTACTGCAAGTTTGCCAGGGGCCAGAATACTTCGATACTGCCGGCTGCCGCTTTGGTGGACTCCAGAAGATCCGAGTCAAACCCGCGCACCGGAAACAGTCGTGACGGTCTGCGGGTAAAATAGCCCTCACCGATGTTGCCGCCGATTCGAAAACCAGTGTGCCCGATGGTCGGATCTCCCCACGATCGGCCGGCCATCGCACTCACCACAGAGAGGATCTGATCACCGAATACCAGGTTCAGTCCCAGTGAAACGGATTGTCGGTCTTCAGTAAAGGCCTCGAGGTTACCCCAGGCTCCCAGGATACCGTAGCGTGTTGCGAAAGCCAGGGCGGCCCATGCTTCGTCCTCGCTTGAGCCGGAACCTTCCAGTGGTTTCCAGGTGCGCCAGTTGAGAGATAACTCTATGCCATCGTGGAGTTCAAAACCTTCGGTTTCGCGTAAAAGTATGTCCACAGTTGAAACGTCCCTGGTTTCAAACAGGCGCCAGAACATTTTTATTTCGTTTCTGGCTTCATCTACGCCTTGGTTCAAAGCGGTTGTGTAGGATAAAGGGTATCGGGTGTATTGACTGCCGATGCTTCTGGCCCGAAGCGCGGCGCGCAAGGCCAGAAAGTTGTTATCAAAAGAATAGCGGATGCCGCCGTCGAATTTATAATTGCCTGTGACATCTCTGCTTTTGGTTGCAATACCAATCTGAAGATCGGTTACGGCAGCGAAAAGATCCGGGCGGATGTAATTGGGCCAGAGGCTCAGCAGGGGAGAATAGGGGTTGGTTTTCAGGATTTCTTGCCCGGGAACGGATGCAGCCGGTTGCTGCTGTGGTAAAACTATCGCAGCAAACGCAGGGCGCCCGAGCTTATAGTTTTTGAGTATCCAACCACCGGGCGTAAGACTTAAACATTTACCCTGTCGAGGGAGAATCGCGCCGTATTTCGACTGTGTGATCGGGTTCCGGTTGGCTTCGTGAATCTGAAAGGTGCCGGAGCTGTTCGAGACATATACGAGGGTGTCTCCTTCCCACCACGGATCCATTTCAACTGAATCCGATTGTGTCAAACGGTGCCATTGACCGTTGTACACCCAGATGTCCCAGTTGCCGGCCCGGTTGCCGGCAACTGCAATGTGTCCTTGAGCGTTTCGCACCGGACCGGAAAGTTGAATTACACCTTCAGGTGCCGGTATCAAGGTTGACGGCGCTTTATCTTTTTTACGTGCACGGCGAAATCCTCCCCGGTTGTCATCCGGAAAAATGATCAGCATGGGATGACTCCCTTTGCGGGTGACCGCCACCCTGCCCGGACCGGGATCCCAGGCACTCTCATAACCGGTGGCACTCACTGTGCCTCTTGAATATTTGTAAATTTTGGAAAATCCGTTGTATTCGGATATCCAGCTGGTTCCATCCGGTTCGACGTAACCATAGCGGCCTCTAAGACGAACCTGCAGTTTACCCGGAAACACACCGGATCGATTCCAGTAAACAAACGGTTCACCCCAGTAACCGGTAATTAACAGACTTTCCCGGGGGGTGACTGCAGTCCGGCGTGCAAATTCATTCTGAAAATCAGCCCACAGACCGAAACCGGTTTTGCCGAACACCTTGATCGCTTTGAGATCGATTTCAATCGGAATAATTCCGCGGCCGTGCACCTGTAAAAATTCGAGTATTTTTTCCCAGCCGTACTTTCGGTAAAGCCAGTGAATAAAAGGTTTGCCGTACAACCGGTACCCGTGATAACCGGGCCAGATTTGAGGGTGATGACTGATGATGTCGAGGTCCGGTGGCGGCGAGGCTTTAAATATGGCGGCTTCAAAAGGATCCTGGATATCTTTGCCCCGAAACTGAGCGAACAGTAAACCGCTTATACCGTTTTCCAACCAAGGCGGAATGATTACGTTGGGCGAGATGAGTTCGCCGAATACTTTGGAAAGTGAAGCGGGCAGACCGGAACGGATCCCGTATATACCTTGCAGGCACAGGCCTTTGAACAGAAAGTACGCCCAGGGATCGGCTTCGGTATAGCCGTCCTCCAGTACTCCCGGTGCCCGTATGGGAATGCGGATTTCTTTGTGAGGGATGATGTGGGCATTAACTTCCGGTACGTCCAGTTTGTCATCCAGGATAATGTGCAGTGGCGGCTTTACCGGCAACCCCTTCCCTGATAAGAAGGCGATCATTTGCGGCATTTTTTCGGTCAAAGTCGCCGCAAGCGCCCCTTCGTTTTCCGGAAAATACAAATACACTCGATCCTGTTCAACATAAACCAGTGCCGAAGC
>DAOVBC010000061.1 GCA_030670715.1 Deltaproteobacteria bacterium
GCGGCCATCGATCCGTATACGGCGATGCGGGACGGGTATATCCAGTACAGAAACGCCCTTATCGAAGAGTAACGTTTTTGTAACCGTTCATGAGTTCAGGGTTAAGGGTTCAAAGGTTCAAAGGTAGAAAGCAGAACATTGAACCTTTTAACGCCCTTGAAAGATCGGTAACCCGATTCGGCTGCTTTCGACAGGCTCAAGCCCCGAGTTCATCGAAGGGAGCTCGTCGCAGGCTGAACGGTGAGCGCATTCAAGTTTTTTGTTGAATCATTCAACCAACTGCCGCATAATACCGCTTAATTTTCGGTTCGAGGCGGATGTTTCATAAAATACTCGGGATGGCGCAACGGAGCGCCGGGCGCCTTGAAAGAAATAATTTATTGTATTAATTATCAGCTCGACAGGGGGGGGAGAGAGAATGAAGGTTCTGGTCAGTGACGATCTGGGAGAAATTGGTATCCGGATGTTCCAGGAAGAGGACGGCATCGATGTTGATGTTAAAACAGGCCTGCCGCCCGAAGAGCTAAAGGCAATCATCGCTGAATATGAAGCCCTTGTCATTCGTAGCGCTACAAAAGTGACCGAAGAATTACTTGAAGCGGCAAGTAATTTAAAGGTTGTGGGTCGCGCCGGGATCGGCCTGGACAACGTGGATATTCCTGCTGCCACAAGACGGGGCGTAGTGGTCATGAACACGCCCACCGGCAATGTGATAACCACTGCCGAACATACCATTGCCATGATGATGGCACTCAGTCGCAATATCCCTATGGGGACTGCCACCCTCAAAAGCGGGCAATGGGAAAAAAAGAGGCTTCAGGGGCAAGAAATCTACAATAAGTGGCTCGGTGTAATCGGTTACGGAAAAATCGGTTCGATTGTCGCCGACCGGGCAAAGGGGCTAAGGATGCGGGTGATGATCCACGATCCGTTCATCGCCCCCGACCAGATTGAGAAAGCCGGCTACAAGAGCGTTTCTCTTGAGGAGCTTTACCACAAATCGGATTATATCTCGGTGCACATCCCCCGGCTGAAAGGTACCATGGGACTTATCAGCACAGAGGCGTTTGAGCAAATGAAAGACGGGGTTATGATAATTAATTGCGCCCGGGGCGGCATTGTTGATGAAGACGCCCTGAACCAGGCCCTGAAATCGGGAAAAGTCGGTGGGGCGGCACTGGATGTCTTTGAAACCGAGCCGCCGGAAGCCTGCCGGCTTTTTGAGTATGACCAGGTGATCTGCACCCCGCACCTGGGGGCATCCACAAAGGAGGCCCAGACCAATGTGGCCCTTGCGGTTACGGAACAAATTATTGAATATCTCAAGACCGGTACCATCATCAATGCGGTCAACGTCCCCTCGGTTACCGGTGAGCTGCTGACTAAGCTCGGGCCATATCTTTCCCTGGCTGAATGCATCGGCGTATTGCAGGCCCAACTTTCAAAAGGCCCTGTAAAAAAAGTGGATATCGAGTATGAAGGAAATTTCAACGGGCTTGGTCTGGCACCGGTTTCAACGGCAATATTAAAAGGACTTCTTACCCCGATGGTCCAAGACGTCGTAAATTTTGTCAACTCACCCCATATTGCCAAAGAGATGGGGATAAAAGTGACCGAAAGCACCAGCGCCGAGTCCGACCATTTCATCAACCTGATAACCGTGCGCGTGATCACAACCGACATGACCACTAAAGTGTCGGGAACGATATACGGCAAAAGAGATCCCCGCATCGTGCAGATCAACAACTTCGGACTCGAACTGATCCCCGAAGGCCACCTGGCACTGATATACAACCTGGACAAACCGGGAGCCATCGGCAGTATAGGGATCACCCTTGGAAAGCACAATATCAATATCAGCCGCATGCAGGTCGGGCAGGACCAGGATGGTGAAAACAATATCATTTTCCTCAGGACCGACACCCTGATTCCGGATCAGGTTCTGGAAGAACTGCGGGCGCTGCCGATGATCAGGACGGTGACACCGCTGGAGGTTTGAGATCACTTCCGCCTGCGGAGTTCAAACAACAATTCGGAGTGTATAGGGAACTATGCACTTTAAAATACAGGATACAGGATTCAGGATATGGGATACTGGATCAATGAAAAAATGCCTATTAAGATCCAAATCTCTGATCTTGCATCATCATCTCTTGAGCACTGATTCTCATGCGCTTTGAGAAAATCGTCTAATCCCGTCCAGTGGGTATAGTACGACAATAAGGAGGCCAGACATGTCAGATGAAGAAAAAGGATTTGTAATTAAAGACCGTCGAATTTTTTCCGAAGATCAGGATTCAAAAGAAACGGAGGCGAAAGAGGATAAAGCGGAAAGTCCGGAAAAACCGGACGGGGAGGACTTTGAAAATGCGCAGCAGCAGGCCGATGCAGCGGCCGAAGAAGCCGATGAGGATGCCCCCCTGCCGGAATTAAATTTTCCGACATTTGTTATTTCTTTGAACGCTTCCGCTTTGGTTCACCTCGGGGCCATTGAGGACCCGGCCACCGGAAAGAAGGTAAAAAATTTACCCATGGCAAAGCAGACCATCGATATACTGAGTATGCTTGAGGAGAAAACCCGCGGCAACCTGAGCGCTGACGAGGAAAATATCCTGAAAAATGTACTCTACGACTTGAGGATATTATATGTGAAAGAAAAAGAATAGTATGCGTTCACCGGTTCAGGGTTCACCGTTCAGGGTTACCTATCTTTCGTTGACCTTGCTTGTGAGCCATCCAGCCAGACGTATGGCGGAATGAACCACCAATGACGGCGCGCCCTGTCAGAGTCACCTAACAGGACACAGGTGCGATCGGCATGCTTATGCACGTCCTGAAACTCAGCTTTCATCAGGTATTGTTGATCCCATCAAAGGTTCGACGTTCTGTGGTTCTGACGTGTGTTCCCGGTCAACCGCTGAACCTCTGAACCCTGAACCCTGGAACGGTTATAAAAAAAAGCATGAAGATCCTGTCTCCCGCCAAGGTAAATTTGTTTTTGCAGGTCACCGGCAGACGGGCCGACGGTTACCACAACCTGTTTTCGCTGATGTGTCCTGTCGGGCTTTACGACAGCGTGACCCTCGACATGAGCGCCGGGGATATTCGCCTTATATGTTCTGATCCGGATGTTCCTTTAGATGAATCCAATCTTGCCTATCGAGCCGCAGACCGTTTTATGAACCAATTCGCCGGGCGCCATGATGCGCGTCGCAGGGGGGTGAAAATTACCATTGAGAAACAGATTCCGGTTGCAGCCGGTCTGGGCGGCGGCAGCAGTAATGCCGCCGCCGTTTTCTTGGGCCTGAACCGCCATTTCGGTCGTCCGTTCTCCATGCAGGAATTAATGGACCTGGGCCTGGAGGTCGGGGCGGATGTTCCGTTTTTCATATTCGGAAAACCGGCCATTGCCACCGGTATCGGTGAGCGACTCGAACCGTATCGTAACCTGACCCCTTATTACGCGGTGCTGATTTACCCGGGCATCAAGGTCTCAACGGCGGAGGTCTACAAAAATCTGGATTTAGGATTGACAAAGTGCAAAAAAAAACTTACAAAAACTCTTTTGGAGCATCGGGCTTTTGATGCGGCGTTGCACCTGTGCAATGATCTGGAATTGGTTGTATTATCCAGATTTCCGGAAATTATTGATGCGAAAAGAGCTCTCCTGGAGCAGGGCGCTTTCGGCGCGCTCATGTCCGGTAGCGGATCAACGGTATTTGGTCTTTTCAATGATCCGGCAGCTGCGCAAAAAGCAAAATATTTTCTTGAGAAAAATACCTCCTGGAAACTATTTTTCACACGACTGATCGTTGACGACGGGCTCTGCATCCAGGAACGGTAGCGAGACCTTTTTTATTTTTTGGGGCGTAGTCAAGTGGTAAGACACAGGATTTTGGTTCCTGCATTCGGAGGTTCGAATCCTCCCGCCCCAGCCAAATTCCTTGTTTCTACGGACAACAACAGGGATGGATAGGTAAGGATGGACGATTTTATAATATTTTCGGGTAATTCGAATCCCGACCTGGCAGACAAAATCTGCAAGTATCTGAATGTGCCGCTCGGCGGGGCCATAGTGAAAACGTTCAGTGACGGTGAGATACAGGTTGAAATTGATGAAAATGTCCGGCTCAAGGAAGTGTTCATTATTCAATCGACATGCGCACCGGTGAATGACACTCTCGTCGAACTGCTTTTAATGATCGATGCCTGTAATCGTTCATCCGCCAAGCGGATTAATGCGGTTATACCCTATTACGGGTATGCCCGACAGGACAAAAAAGTGGCCCCCCGTGTTCCGATAAGCGCAAGACTGGTGGCCGATCTTCTGACCGTGGCCGGTACGCAGAGAGTCATCACCATGGATCTGCATGCCGGACAGATCCAGGGCTTTTTCAGCATACCGGTGGACAACCTTTTCGCAGCTCCGATAATTCTCGAATACATAAAAAACAATTTTAAGGAAAATATTGTCATCATTTCACCGGATGCCGGCGGCGTCGAACGGGCCAGAGCTTTTGCGAAGCGTCTTGATGCGGACCTGGCCATCATCGATAAACGCCGGTCCGCTCCCAACCAGGCCCAGGCCATGGCTGTAGTGGGTGATGTCCGGGGCAAAGTGGCGGTCATTCTTGACGACATGGTGGATACTTCCGGAACGCTCACAGAAGCGGCCGATGCCGTTATGAAAGCCGGGGCAAAGGAAGTGCATGCCAGCTGTGCCCATCCGGTCCTGTCCGGCCCGGCTATTGAACGCATCACGTCATCAAAACTGAAGAGCCTGGTAGTCACCGACACGATCCCGCTAAGCGCTGAAGCTGAAAGTTGTAGCAAGATCAAGGTGCTCACGATCTCAGAGCTTATGGGGGAGGCGATTATTCGGAGCCACACCGGGGATTCGGTGACGTCGCTCTTTGTGTAGATTTAAAAATTTTACGATACGATTAAGGAAATTATAAGGAGGATTTTTTTGGAAAAGATTCAGCTGAAAGCAAACATCAGAAAAAAGACCGGAAACGGCCCCGCCAGAGTCCTGCGGCGCGGTGGGGAAATGCCTGCGGTGCTTTACGGACGCAATACAGAGCCGATACTTCTTGCCGTGAACATAAAAGAATTGGAACAGATCCTGAAAAAGAGCAATATTAATCAGCTTCTTTTGGACCTGATCATTGCAAATGGGAAAAGTGTAACCAAGTCTGTTATGATCAAGGAATTGCAGACCCAGCCGGTATCAAGAAATTTTCTGCATGTCGATTTCTATGAAATTGATATGGGTCGCAAGATAAAAGTAAACGTTCCGGTGGTGACCAGGGGTAAATCAGCAGGCGTTGAAGTCGGAGGGATACTGCAGATTATTCGCCGCGATGTCGAAGTCCTGTGCTTACCGAACGAGATCCCCGAAGCGATCGAAATCGACATCACTGATTTAGACATTGGCGATTCGGTCCATGTGGAGGAGATTCCCCTTGTAGGGGATGCTGAAATTCAGGCGGATGTTAATTTTACGATTTTGACGGTTCTCAGTCCAAAGGTTGAGGCGGAACCGGAAGTGGAAGAAGAGCTGGAAGAGGAAGAAGAAGCGGCCGAAGAAGGGGCCGAAGAAGAGGCCGAAGAAGAGGCTCCGGAAGCCGATGGAGAAAAGTAGCCTTTATGCTCCGTCTTTGCCAAAGCAATGGCGGGACAGGTCCGCCGGTCGGTATGCACCATATCGTTTAACAGGCGATTATGGCGCAGACATCCCGACCGGTTTTCAAGATCAGATCGACCGATGCGTTGATTTTGCGATAAGGAAAATATGCCACAAAAGCGTCTGCGGCTAATTGTGGGCCTGGGAAACCCCGGTAGCGAGTATCGCGAAACCAGACACAATGCCGGATTCATGGTGCTGGATGAATTGGGCCGATCGTTTTCCATTGCCGCAGACAAAAAGAAGTTCAATGCGCTGTATGGGCGCGGTTCCATTGAGGGCATTGAAACGTTTCTTGTCAAACCGGTGGCTTACATGAACAACAGCGGACCGCCGGTCAGGCACCTTGTGGATTATTTCAGGATTTCAGGCGAGGATATGCTGGTCATTCATGACGACATTGACCTTGCTTTTGGGAGATTAATAATAAAAGAGAAAGGAGGACATGGAGGGCACAAAGGTGTAATATCGTTGATGGGTGCCTTTGGCGGGGGCGATTTCCCCCGGCTGCGCATCGGTGTCGGGCGCTCTGCGGTACGGCGCAGCGTTACAGATCATGTTCTGGGCAGATACTCCGTGGAAGAGTTGAAATACCTGGACCGGATCGTCACCAGGGCCCGGGATGCGGTTGTGACCATCCTGACCAAAGGGATTGCGGAAGCAATGGACCGATTCAACGACAGACGATTTACGATTGCGAGTTAAACAATCACATATCAGATGGAGGGAAGAATGGACTACATACCGTTGATTTGTACGTTAGTGGGGGTTGCGGGCGTCATCTTTTCGATTATTCTGGCAGGCAATGTCAAAAGCGCACCGGCGGGCGATGAAAAAATGGCTGAAATCGCCGGCGCCATTAAAGAGGGCGCAATTGCCTACTTGAATCGACAGATGAAAAGCATGGGTATTGCCGGCATCGTCCTGTTTGTCATTATCGCATTCAGTCTTGGAATAAAGACCGCCGCCGGTTTTGCCGTCGGGGCGATTGCGTCTTTTTGCGCCGGTTATATCGGCATGCGGGTTTCGGTTATAGCCAATGTGCGCACGGCTGAAGCCGCCAAAGGCGGCCTGGCCAAGGCCCTTGCCCTGGCTTTTCGGGGTGGAGCTGTAACCGGCATGATCGTGGCCGGTCTGGCGCTGGCCTCTGTTGCCGGATTCTTTGCTCTGCTGCTGGCCATCGGCACGCCGGTCAGAGATGCGGTTATCGCCCTGGTGGCGCTGGGGTTCGGCGGCAGCCTGATATCCATCTTTGCCCGTCTGGGCGGCGGCATCTTCACCAAAGGTGCGGACGTAGGGGCCGACCTGGTGGGTAAGGTTGAGGCCGGAATTCCGGAAGACGATCCCCGCAACCCGGCGGTTATCGCCGACAACGTCGGCGACAATGTCGGCGATTGTGCCGGCATGGCGGCCGACCTGTTTGAAACCTATGCCATAACCGCTGTTGCGGCCATGCTGCTCGGAAACCTTCTCTTTCCCCAGCATGTCATTATCACGCAATTTCCGCTGGTGCTGGGTGCCATATCCATTGTGGCGTCAATGATCGCGATTTTCTTCGTGCGCCTCGGAGCCAATGAATACATCATGGGGGCCCTGTACAAAGGAATGTTCGGCGCGGCCATTCTGGCCGCTATTGCCTTTGCGATCGCCTGTCAGAAACTGCTTGTCGGCGTACCGGGCATCAAGCCCATGAATATCTACTTCGCCACCCTGGTCGGTCTTGTCCTGACGGTGCTGATCGTTATCATCACCGAATATTATACCGGTATTCGCCGGCCCGTAAAGATGGTGGCGGAGGCTTCCACCACAGGTCACGGAACCAATATTATTGCCGGCCTGTCCGTCAGCATGGAATCGACCGCTTTACCGGTGCTGGCCATCTGTCTCGGTATCGGCCTGGCCAATTATTTCGGGGGTCTTTACGGAATTGCCATGGCGGCCATGTCGATGCTTTCCATGACCGGTATGGTCATTGCCATTGACGCCTACGGGCCGATTACCGACAATGCCGGCGGGATTGCCGAAATGGCCGGAATGGATGAGAGCGTACGGGCGGTAACCGACCCGCTGGATGCGGTGGGCAACACCACCAAGGCGGTGACCAAAGGCTATGCCATCGGTTCCGCCGGTCTGGCAGCGCTGGTTCTTTTTTCGGCTTACACCCAGGAATTCGCTCTGCACGGCAAAGGGGAACAGTTAAATTTTGACCTGGGCAACGTAAATGTCATCATCGGCCTGTTTATCGGCGGCCTGCTGCCCTATCTTTTCGGGTCGATTGCCATGAAAGCGGTGGGCAAGGCCGGCGGAGCAGTGGTGGAAGAAGTCCGACGCCAGTTCCGTGAAATTCCGGGTATCATGGAAGGCACCGGCAAACCGGATTACGGCGTGTGCGTTGATATCGTCACCAAATTCGCTCTGAAAGAAATGCTGTTTCCGGCGCTGCTGCCGGTGGTGGCTCCGGTTCTGGTGGGTCTGTTCCTGGGCAAAATCGCCCTGGGCGGGATGCTCATCGGCAGCATTATCACCGGCGTGTTTTTGGCAATTTCCATGACCACCGGTGGAGCCGCGTGGGACAATGCCAAAAAATATATCGAAGACGGCAACCTGGGCGGCAAGGGCAGTGATGCCCACAAAGCCGCCGTCACCGGTGATACGGTCGGCGATCCTTACAAAGATACCGCCGGCCCGGCTATTAACCCGATGATTAAAATCCTGAACGTGGTTGCGCTGCTGATGGTACCTTTCCTGCTGTAACTGCGGCGTACACCGTAACACCTATAATTACCGAATAAAAAAGGATTGGCGCTTCCGTGCGTCAATCCTTTTTTATTGTTTGTTTGCTTAAAATGTGATATAGTTATACATTCAGTTCGCTTGAAAAACAAACTCTTACAATTGGTGTTGAAATGAGTGGTAAAAAGGCTGATAATCAGACAAAAGCCCGAGCGGGAAAACAAAAACTCCGGCAGTTTCATGTCGGTGATCTTGCTGTTTATCCGGCCCACGGTGTGGGTAAAATCGAGGCCATTGAAAGCAGAGAAATTAACGGCGAAAAACATGATTTTTATATCCTGAAAGTTCTTGAGAACAATATGGTCATCATGATTCCGATCCGCAATGTCGAGTCGGTCGGATTGAGAGACATTATAGACAAAAAAGAAATTCCCAAAGTCTATAAGGTCATGAAGGACCGGACGGAATCACCCAACGATAATCAAACCTGGAACCGACGGTATCGGGAATACATGGATAAAATCAAGACCGGTTCTCTTTATGATGTTGCCGAGGTTTTCAGGGATCTTTCCTTATTGAAATATACAAAGGATCTGTCTTTTGGTGAGCGCAAACTTTATGATACTGCGCAAATGCTGCTGGTGCGAGAACTTTCAACAGCAAAGAACACAGACGAAAAGTCGATTATTTCGGAACTCGAATCCTTTTTTGCTTCCGAAAACACAGAGATTCCCGAAAATTAATCCCCTGTAGATTATGCCGTCCTCCGATGCGTTTCACATCGTTGTCGATTCATCCGACAGCGGGAAACGTTTAGATGTATTTATCGCATTGCGAATGGCGGACCTTTCCCGGTCCAGGGCAACCCATCTCATCCTCACAGAAAATATTTACGTCAACGGTGCGCTGAAAAAGCCCGGCTATCGGGTTTGTGCCGGGGATCAGATCCGCGGCACAATCCCGGAGCCGGAACCCGTCGGCCTTGAGCCGGAGCCGATCGAGATCAATATACTCCACGAAGACAAGGATCTGATTGTTATTAACAAGCAGACCGGTATAGTGGTCCATCCTGCGCCCGGGCATACATCGGGCACACTGGTAAATGCGCTACTGTATCACTGTCCGGACCTCGACCCCATCGGCGGAGAACTCAGGCCGGGGATTGTACATCGGTTGGACAAAGACACTTCCGGGGTACTGGTTGTGGCCAAAAATGCAGCAGCACATGCCCATCTCTCCGGACAATTTTCAGAGAGAACCATCCGCAAAACATATCTGGCGCTGGTTTACGGGCAAATGCCGACCGGTAGAGGCCGGATTGATTTACCCATCGGAAGGCATCCGGTGGACAGAAAGCGAATGTCTACCGACAGCCGTAAGGCACGTGCGGCCGAAACCACCTGGAAGGTACGTGAAAGTTTCAGCGGGGTATCCTTTCTTGAGTTGAATTTAAAAACCGGTCGAACGCATCAGGCACGGGTGCATTGTGCAGCCATCCGGCACGCCATTGTCGGCGAC
>DAOVBC010000122.1 GCA_030670715.1 Deltaproteobacteria bacterium
CCAATAAACCCAATAAACGCAACAAACCCAACGAACTCAAAAAGGAATGCCTAAAATGCCTAAAATGCACTAAAATGCCTAAAAAGGGTAAGCTGAAAGCTCAAAGCTCAAAGCTGAAGGCAGGTGCATGGGAAAAGTGAAAGAAACGGCGAAACGGCGAAACGGAGAAGTGTCTTGTCGGGTCGGTTGGGTCCGTTGAGCCCGTAACCCGTAACCCGGAACTCGCAACTCAATGTACCCGACAAACTCAATGAACCCAATAAACTCAATAAACCCAAGTAACCCAATGAACTCTACACCATTTTTGAGACGATAAACTCCCCGATCTTTTCCGCCGACAGGCCGAAAAGATCGTCCATTGGGACAAAATCAAGATGACTATCCTGCCAGGCGATGCTGTTTTCTTGAACAATGTTTTTGATGTGTTCGAATTTGCCGCCGAGGGCCTTGATTCTGATCGGCAGGTTGACATCTTCTTTGAAAGCAATGTTGAGAAGCAGAAGATTTTCGATAATGTTCGGGGCCTCGGGATTGGTGGATATAATCGGAATGACAATGATGGAGCGGTCATCTTTGCGCCCTTTGCCGATGTAGACGTTGCCCTGGCGAACAATGATTTTTTTCGTTCCCTTGAGCTTTGTATCTGTTTCCACCCGTGAAGAAATTGGTTTGAGCACCCCTTCCTTTCTTTCCACCTCAATGGTGGTATCTTCTGTCAGTTCACCCAGCAGATTCAGGTTGCCGATTTTGTAACGGATGGCGCCTTTGATTTCAAAGACAATTTCCTGCAGGTTCTTCAGAACGATGATATTTCCGGTTGTCAGCTGGGACACCTTGAAATCATAGGCGGTCAGTGTTTCAAACAGCAGCCCCTCAACCTTATCACTGATCCGGCTCGTACCGACCGTCACGGTTTTTGCCTGATGCTTGATGGCATCCACCGGCCGGGCCATGGCGTTGATCGACTCTGCCAGACACCGGAACAGGCTGTTGAGCATGTTCAGCGGTGTTCCCTTGATACCGAAATCGAGTTCAAAATCCGTGCCCGGCAGTCTTCCCGCAAGATATTTCAGCAAGAGGGTTAAGTCCGAAGCGGCTTCGAGCCCCATGATGGACGGAAAGCGTCTTCTGGCCTCCTTGCGCCGGAAAGCCCTGTAAAATCCGGCGATTTTTTCCTTGAAGGATTTTTCAAGTATGATTTCATAAACATCCAGACCTTTTTCCGTATAGTCGGTGATGGACTTTTGAATCGATTCCTGGAACTCGTACAGGAACCGCGACCCTTCATTAATTGCCAGGGCGGCGTAATAGCCCCAGATGTGGCCCACCAGCGTATTTAGAATCGGAGCCAGATGTTCGCGTACACGCGGAACGTGAAATACATCCTCGGCATACAGATCAAACCGGGTTTCTCCCTGATCGGCGATGACGACCGGTGTCGCTTTGTGGGCTTTAAATATGGCCGTATCTTTAATGATATCGCCGATAACAGTGGCCCGCGTTCCGGCAGCGCAAATAATAATCAGCGGTTCCGATGAGAGATCGATGTGCTTTTTATCCTCTACATAATCCGAAGAAATCGTTTTATAGCAGAGTTCGCTGAGTTTGATACGAATTTCATCCGCCGATGCTTTGTTGGGGCCGCTGCCGACCGCAGCCCAGTACGTTTTACCCGTCGCAAGGCGTCTGGCGGATTTTCCGATCTTTTCGTGGGTCGCCAGAACACTTCGCATGTGTCCGGGTATTTCAAGCAGGCGCTTGATTTCTTCGGTTACAAATCCTTCATCTCTGCGGTTTTTTAGCCGGGCGATATACAGTCCCAGCAGGGCGTTGGCAATGATTTGAGAGTAGAACGCTTTGGTGGATGCGACCGACATTTCTATGTCCCGGCCGCTGCTGGTGTACAAAACGCCATCAACTTTGAATGTAATATCCGAATCGCGTCGGTTAACGATGGCAAGGGTATGAGCACCGCGCTCTTTAACCATATCTACGGCGCGGTTGGTATCGGTTGTTGTACCGGATTGGCTGATGGCGATGACCAGTGCGTCTGCCAGACTGCGATCATCATCGCTTTCACTCAGGGTAAAACCGCTCAACTCCGATGCTTTCAACGCGCTGATCTGCAGGGCCGGGTCGTTCAGGTAGTATTTCAGGGTGTCGGCACAGACCAGGGCGGCAACACCCGCCGTACCCTGACCAACGAAATAGATACGGCGAATCGGGGACCGGGACGGGTCGCCCGACAGGGCGTTTTTAAGTTTTTCCGGCACGACCGTCTCATCCAAGGTGATTTCATAGTACTGACTACCGTTATCTTTTATCTTCCAGCGGTTCTGAAGCGTTCTTTCCACCGAGTCCGGAGATTCTGAGACTTCTTTGAGAAAATAATGGGGATAGTCCTGACGATCAATGTCCCGGGAAGTAATGGCGGTGTGTTTGATGTCTTCACTGTTGAGTTTGACCGGGGTGCCGTCGTAAAACATCGCCTTCACACCATCCAGCCCTCCGCCGGTTTCCTGGCTCAGTATAAAAATCTGGCCCTGGGTCTCACCGTCTTTACCCGCAACAATTAATTCGCCGTCCATTTTCAAAAAATGCGGTGTTTCCTCCACGAAGCCGTAAACTTCCGATGTCGGCATGTAGTGATCATTGGCGAGGCCGAGAAAAATCGACTGGCCGCTTCCTTTTTGCGCCAGGAAAAGCTTGCCCGGTTCCAGATCAGTGTGCATGGAGATTGCGTGAGATCCCTCAAAATCATTTACCGCCAGCCGGAATGCTTCCTCCACCTCAAGGCCCTGCCGAATGTATTTTTCAACCTGAAGCGGAATTATTTTTGTGTCTGTAGAAATGTCTTTGTGAAATCGGCTGCCGCCGCTTTCGTGCGCTGCTTTCAGCTCCAGATAGTTGTCGATGTCTCCATTTAAACATACGTGAATGATGCCGCATTTTTCCGCTCTTTCACCGTTCCCATCCATTTGATTGTCCACCGGATGACAGTTTGCTTCGGTAATGGCGCCGACTGATGCCCAACGGGTGTGGGATGAGACCGTGTGATAACGGTTTGGAAAGTCTGCCAGAACCCGAAGGATCGGATCCTCTTTGATCTGCCGGCGTAAGAACCGGATGTTGTCGCCAAGTTTACCGATCTCTGCAGCTATTTTATAGGTGAAGGTAATGGTTAGCGTCTGCTCACCGCCGGCCCCTTTTATTTCGCTAATATTGATGTCACGGTTCACCAGTATGTCGCCCGTGGACCGCTCCTGAAGCTCCCGTTGGAGGTTTTTCCGGTCAAGGGTGTCAATAAATTTACCGTGTTCAGCACTGTCCAGGATAAACATCAGGGATATACCGGCTGAATCGCGGCCCCTGACCTCCAGGCGATCGATGCTGTTGAGAACGGCATTGATGTTTTTATAAGTGACAATTCGGTCATGTCGGCTGCGCGATGGATCGGACGGTGAACGATCCGCACCCATGAGGCTTTTCACCTTCTGAATGTTTTCCAATAATTCAGATGAAAAACACCAGGCGATGTCCTTCAAATCTTCCAGGCGGCGCGACAATACATCAACGGTGTTCTCCGCAAGGTGACCCATCTGCCGGGCAAGCAGCCGCGACTGCCCTTCGATCAAAGTGTTCAGCCGGTCGGTAAGCTGCCGGATTGACGCTGCGGTGTCATCACTTTCAAACACCGTGCAGAATGAATCATTTTCTTTCAGTGCCCTGGCTGAATTCAACAGATCTTCAATCCGGCTGTCGCCGCAAAGATAATTATCGCTCAGATCGATATTTTTTTCATAGCACTCGTCAAAGCCATGATTTTCAATATTATCAACCGCCAGCTGCATCGATGCCAGATCAACTGCATGGCCGGTTTGCTTTTTTCGTTTAAACGCGACGATACCTGCCAGCCCGCAGAAAAGAGTGTTGAAACGACAGGGGAAAAGAACGATAGATCCGGCGGGCACGGTGGAAGGGCTTCTTCCGATGTAAATCCCGGTTTGAAGCAGGCGGTTCAGTCTCTTAAGGTAATATAACACAAGGGATCGATATTTGTTTAGGCTTTGCATAAGGTTCACTATTCAGGGTTCTGGGTTCAAGGTTTATTGGCCCAGTTAAATTCGCTTCGCTCCTTTTCTTCGAAAAATTTAACGGGCTAAAGGTTCATTGAGTTTGTTGAGTTCGTTGAGTTACTGGTTACGAGTTGCGGGTTGCGAGTTTCGAGAAACGGACTAAACCGACTCAACTGACGCAACCGACTCAACCGTTTTTTTATTTTAGGCATTTTAGTGCATTTTAGGCAATTTAGGCATTTTCCCTTATGAGCTATTATCTTTTGCCAAATAACGGCTCACGGCTTCTATATCTTCGGGCCGGTCTACAAACATGCTTTGATGGTCGGTAACGACGATGTGGACCGGGATGTCGTTTTCAAGCAGGCGGAGCTGTTCGAGCTTTTCGATTTTTTCCAGCCGACTCGGACCGAGAGCCACGAATTTTTTCAGGGCCTCCATTCGGAAGGCATACATGCCGATGTGTTCGTAAACTATATCAATAACGCCTTCCCGCGGGAACGGGATCACGGACCTTGAAAAGTAGAGCGCTTTGCCGCTTTTTGAAAACGTCACCATTGCGTCATCGTATTTTTTGATCTTTGCAGGGTCGGTTTTTCTTACCAGGGTCGTCACCCGGGTCTCGGGGGATTTAAACGGACTTAAAAGCTCGCTGATCATTCCCGGTTCCAGAGCCGGTTCGTCACCCTGGATGTTGACCACCACAGCATCTTCCGGGACGCTGAGCTGTTCGGCGGCCTCCAGTACACGATCGGTACCGCTGGGATGATCTTCGCGGGTCATCACCACCGGGACGTCGTGCTTCCGGGCGGCCGAAAATATGCGCTCATCGTCGGTGGCTAGGGCGATTTGGGTGAGATCCCTGCAGCGGCCGGCGCGATTGTAAACGTGCCAGAACATGGGTTTGCCAAGAATATCGGCCAGCGGCTTACCCGGAAAGCGTGTGGACGCATACCGGGCAGGGATGATGCCGTAACATTTGGGGAGCTGGGTCATGGGTTTGTTGGGTTCATTGAGTTCATTGAGTTACTTGGGTTGATTAGGTTCGCTGGTCGATACTCGATATTGGATATTCTATAATAGAAATGCCTAAAATGCCTAAATTGCCTAAAATGCCTAAAATTGTGGTACGCCTTCGGCGTGTCATTTATTAGCACCGATCGATTTGTATTGACTCCAATCCACTGTGATCGCGACAGTGTAAGTGTTGATTCAAAAAGTATGGCACGCATTTTATTTTTTAATTTTAGGCATTTTAGCGCATTTTAGGCATTTTAGGCATCAAATACCTACAGCATCCTGTTTAATTTCCCACTGTTGAAACATTAATATATAAGCACGCTGAGGCTCTATGATGCCTCTCACCGCAACTTCGTTCCCGGCTTTACTTTACCGGCCGGGGTTATTAGCGTGGTAGCCCCCTTGTCATCAACCGCTGCCAGCAGCATTCCGTTGGACAGGGTGCCCATGATTTTAGCCGGTTTTAAATTGGCCACGACAACAATCTGCTTGCCCACCAGGTCATCCGGGCGATAATCGGCCGCAATCCCTGCTACGATCGTTCTTTTTTCTCCCAGGTCGATTTCAAGTTTCAGGAGTTTTTTGGCCCGGGGAATGACCTCGGCCTTCACCACGGTGGCAACCCGCAAATCCACACCGGCAAAGTCTTCAATTGAAATTTCAGGTGTCATTTTTTGTTTCTCTTCAACCGGGCCGGTCGGTTCCCGGGCAGCGGTTTTATCCTTTTTGAGATCGATTCGCGGAAACAGAATAATTGATTTTAACAGCTGCGTGCCGGGCTGAATCGTAGGCCAGGTCTTGAGTCGATCAAGGGTGTAAAACGCCTGATCCGGATCCAGGCCAAGATGCTTTTGCATCGTCTTTGCGGTGTCCGGCATGACAGGATAGATCAACCCGGAAATAATGCGAAGCCCTTCAAGGAGGCTGTAAATGACGGTTTCCAGCTGTTTGCGGCTGGAGTCTTTTTTTGCAAGCTCCCAGGGAGCCATGACGTCAATATACTTGTTCATGCGGCCGATGAAGTCCCAGGTCGCTATCAGGGCTTTGTGAAAGGCAAATGCAGACATTGCCTCTTCGTATTCATCCACGGCCTCCATGGCATCTGATTCCAGTCCCTGTGCCAGTTCGGTCGCCATTTCCGGGTCCACCGCAGGGACGATGCCTTTGAAATATTTCTGAGCCATGGTCAGGGTTCTGGAGAACAGGTTGCCGAGGTCATTGGCAAGGTCCGAATTGATACGCTGTACCAATGCCGTTTCGGAAAAGTTTGAATCGAGACCGAAGGCCATGTCCCGGGTCAGGAAAAAGCGAAAAGCATCCAGCCCGTAAATATTTTTCAGGTCCAGGGGTTCGACCACATTCCCCAGGCTTTTGGACATCTTGCTCTGTTCGACGTTCCAGTACCCGTGAACGTTCAGATGTTTGTAAATTTCGATGCCGGCCGCTTTGAGCATTATCGGCCAGTATATACCATGGGGCTTGAGAATATCCTTGGCAACAATGTGCTGGGCCACAGGCCAGAATTTTTTAAACCGTTCCCCGTCGGGGTACCCGAGTGCCGAAACGTAATTCAACAGGGCATCGAACCAGACGTATGTTACATAGTTTTCATCAAAAGGGAGCGTAATTCCCCACTTTAAACGTGATTTGGGGCGGGAAATGCAAAGATCTTCGAGGGGCTCCCGCAGGAAAGACAGCACTTCGTTTTTATACCGCTCGGGTCGGATAAAGTCCGGATGGCTGTTGATATGATCGATGAGCCATTGTTGATAGCGGCCCAT
>DAOVBC010000020.1 GCA_030670715.1 Deltaproteobacteria bacterium
TGTCTGCCCCTATGCGGCCATCACTTTTAATGCAGAGAAAAAAATTGCCGAGGTGAACCAGGCCTTGTGCAAGGGCTGCGGGGCCTGTGCAGCCGCATGCCCCTCGGAAGCCCCGGTTCTGATGGGATTTAACAACCGGCAACTCTATGCGCAAATTAAGAGCGCTATGGGCGCATAAGCTGACTGCCGGCAGGTGCTTGAAAAATTATCTCGCTTTTTGCCGTCACAGGTTGTTCAGTGGAACCTGTGACTTCACACCTGTAACCTGTAACTTTTTCCGGTTCGTCCGGATTAAGGAGTTAAAGTGAAAGAAGACCGATTTGAACCCAAAATTCTGGCATTTGTTTGTAACTGGTGTGCATACGGGGCAGCGGATCTGGCGGGCGTCAGCCGAATGCAGTACCCCCCCAATGTTCGTGCCATTCGTGTCATGTGCTCGGCCACCGTGTCTCCGCATCACATATTAAGGGCACTGCAGGATGGTGCCGATGGTGTGCTGGTGGGGGGGTGACACATCGGCGATTGCCATTACCTGTACGGTAATTATATGACCGTTAAACGCATCACTTTTCTGCAGGAACTTCTGGCCTTTATCGGTCTCGAAGAGCGTCTGCATCTTTCATGGATCTCTTCGGCCGAGGCCCAGAAATTTGTGCGGGTGGTAACCGATTTTACGGAAAAAATCAGGGAGCTGGGACCCAATCCGCTGGCAGGGTATAACGGGATCATAAAACCGGCAGAATTGGAACCCGCTTCCGGTTTTGGGAAGGGCCAGGTTGCACAACAGTAGAAAGCAGCCGGTACAATCCCGGAGAATCGTTAGAGGAGACGGATATGAATGATAGAGTGAAACGCTGGCTTGAAGACGGTACCGTGGACCTTTTCCTGGGCTACAAAATGATTATGGGACACCCCTTGCCGCACTGTTTTGTCAAAGAAAAAATTGAGGAAGTGAATGACCTGATCATCGGTCCGGCACGCTATTCTCTGGAAAAAATAGCCACGCACATCGCTGCCGTGAAGCCGGACATTAAAATCGGCCTGCTGGCTCGTGATTGCAACCAGCGGGCTCTGAATGTTCTGTATATCTGGAACCAGCTCAACCCTGAAAATGTCAGAACAGTGAACGTGAACTGCTGTCCTTCAAATCTCAAAGAACACGGGGATTGCTCATACCTGGAACATGAGGCCGCCGGTTCTTTCAAAAGACAGGTGGGAATTGACAACAACCTGCAACCGGAAAATATCGAGGGATATGGACAGTCGCAACGTCTTTCCCGCTGGATGTATGAATTCCAGAAATGCATCAAATGTTACGGCTGCCGCAACATCTGCCCGGTCTGTTTCTGTCAGGAGTGCAGCCTGGAGCACCGGGAGCTTGTCGGCACTGGGGCACTGCCGCCGGAAATACCGATTTTTCATCTGGTCAGAGCCGTGCACATGGCCGGCCGTTGTATCGACTGCGGACTTTGTGAAGACGCCTGCCCGGTGGATATTCCGCTGCGGCTACTCTACCAGAAGGTCAATGAAATCGTCAGCGACGTATTCGATTATAAAACCGGTACCGGTGACAGCCAATCGCCTTTCAATATTTTAGGCGATACCGTCACCCTGGAACCGAAACCGATCCAGCTCGCAAAGACTGCAAATTAATGAAGGAGTTAAGCATGCAGTGCAAACTAGTGCCATCGATCTGCTCTTACTGCGGAACCGGCTGCGGCCTCCTGTTTGAAGTTATTGACGGGAAAATCAACAGCACCCTTCCAATGAAAACCCATCCGGTCAACGAAGGCAAACTGTGCATCAAGGGATGGAACCTGCACGAACATATCAACAGTTTTATGCGCCTGAAACATCCACTGGTCAAAACTTTCGGCCGTTTCATCAAGACCGACTGGGATGAAGCCCTGCAGGTGACGGCCGATAGATTTAAAGAAATTGTTGCCAAACACGGCCCGGACAGTGTCGGAATGCTTGTGTCGGCTAAAATCACCAATGAAGAGAATTATCTGGCCCAAAAATTTGCCAGAGCGGTGATCGGCACCAACAATGTCGATCACTGCGCGCGACTCTGACATTCCTCTACGGTGGCCGGTCTGGCCGCCGCCTTCGGCAGTGGCGCCATGACCAATTCCATTGCGGACATCGAAGATGCCGGATGCATTTTCGTTATCGGGTCGAATACGACCGCCTGCCATCCGCTGATTGCGCGGCGTATATTCAGAGCCAAAGAAAAAGGGGCCAAACTTATTGTGGCCGATCCGCGCAATATCCAGCTGAGCCGTTTTGCAGATGTTGCCGTGCAGCACCGTCTGGGCAGCGATGTGGCCCTGCTCAACGGCATGATGCATCTCATCATTCGCAACGGCTGGCAAGACAAGGACTATATCGCCCAGAGAACCGAGGATTACGAAGCGCTTGAGAAATTGCTTCAGTCCTACACGCCTGAAAAAGTCAAAGCCATCACCGGAGTGGATCCCGCCGACTTGGAAAATATGACCGAGCTGTACGCCACACATCCGCCTGCCTCTCTGCTCTATGCCATGGGGATCACCCAGCACACCACGGGGGTGGACAACGTCAAATCCTGCTGCAACGTGGCAATGCTGTGCGGGTATGTGGGGGTTCATGGCGGAGGCGTCAACCCGCTGCGCGGCCAGAACAATGTTCAGGGTGCCTGTGACATGGGCGGCCTGCCCAACGTGTACACGGGGTATCAACCGGTGGCGGATGCCGAGGCCCGTGAAAAATTCTCAACAGCATGGGGAACCGAGCTCCCGGACAGCCCCGGCCTGACCATCACCGATATGATCCCGGCCATGCTGGAGGGAAAATTGAAAGGGCTTTATGTCATCGGCGAGAATCCCAAGCTCAGCGACCCGGATTGGAACCACCTGAATCATGCCCTCAAGGAACTTGATTTTCTGGTGGTTCAGGAGCTGTTTTTGTCAGAAACCGCTCAGGTTGCCGACGTGGTGCTGCCGGCAGCATCGGTGGCGGAAAAAGATGGCACCTTCACCAATTCCGAGCGTCGCTGCATGCGCATCCACAAGGCCATCGAACCGGTGGGAAACGCATTGCCGGACTGGCAAATCATCGCCCGGTTGTCAACCGCCATGGGGTATCAGATGGATTATGCATCACCAGAGGAAATCTTTGACGAAATGACGGCGCTGACACCCAAAAGCTATGCCGGGATGACCTATGAACGTCTGGGGCTGGACGGACTGCAGTGGCCCTGTCCGGATGGCCAGCACCCCGGGACGCCTTACCTGCACAAAGATCAGTTCACCAGGGGTAAAGGCAAGTTCCACGCGGTTGAATATAAGGATCCGGCTGAGCTGCCGGATAAAGAATACCCTTATTTTCTGACCACCGGCAGGATGTTTGCCCACTTTCACACCGGCACGATGACCCGTATTTCACCCCATCTGGATGTCGAGCAGACCACGGGCTATGTGACGATCAACCCGCAAGATGCCGGTTCGCTGGACATCAAGGAAGGCGATGTGCTCATTTTATCCTCGCGCAGAGGTCAGATGGAAGCACCCGCGAAGATATCCGGCTCGGTGGAGCCCGGCACCCTTTTTCTGCCGATTCACTTTGGCGAAAATCCAACCAATGTGCTGACCAACGCAGAGGCCTTCGATCCCCTGGCCAAAATTCCCGAATTTAAAGTCAGTGCGGTAAATATCGAAAAACTGGCTTCATAGATAAGCCTTTGGGAACCTTAGAAACTGCCACGCTTTAAAACCGAACCTTGCATCGATCCGCAACGGGATGAAGAAATTAGACGTTGACAATATGTCTCGGAATTTATACAACCCGTGCAAAAGAAATATTTCGTTGCAATAAAATTATTGCACTTCTTTTAGTACTGAAATGTCAGACTGAATCAGGTTACCCTGGCCGGGGCTGTTTATCAATATAAAAATATTCAGTATTTTACGCTGGATCTCTTTCATACTCTGCATTCCGGGCCGTATTTTTACTGGTATGATTATTGCTTTTAAGGAGGAGAATGGTTCATTCAGAGTTTTTATAGTAAAAAGCGCTTGTGAAAAATGCGGTTAATTTGACTCTCTGCTTCCCGATGAATCCACCGCTGAACCCGACGTTCTATGGAAGCGCCGAAACGCTGACGCTAAGTTACGGTCGGCAATTCACGATCAGTGCTCACACCCGAATTCACTTTCTCTCGTCATTGCCGCACCTGGTAGTAAAAGGGCTTGTTTCCATATTATAAAGTTTATTATTTTTTAATAGGAGAATAAGCTTGGATAAAGATTATCATACGTCCTTTGGGAACAACCTCTCTCCAAGAAACCCTTCCAAATTATCCAGACCCAAAAGGTTTAATATCACTTTCATTATTTCGTTTTTAATCCTGTTTGCATTATGGATCATTTTTTCAGGCAGATTTGATGGGTTTCACATCACATTGGGCCTGATATCGAGTGCCATCGTCGCCGCATTTTCAGGAGATCTGATGTTCACTTCGCGCAACGCGCGCAGCATTTTTCTGTTATGGCTCCGGATGACCACTTACATTCCATGGCTGCTTTACCAAATATTTTTAGCCAACCTGCACGTGATGTATCTGGTGCTCCATCCCCGCATGATGGAACTAATCAACCCCAAAATCATCCAATTTGACAGCCGGCTGAAAAGCGAATACTCACGGATGGTTTTTGCCAATTCAATCACGCTCACCCCCGGTACGATCACAGTGAATGTGAACGCGTTGGGTCGATTTTCGGTTCATTGCATTGACGACCCATCCGGGCAACCGCTTCCAGGTAAAATGGAAGAAAAAATCGCACACGTTTTTAAAGAATAATGGATACCCTATTTTATTATAGCGGTTTCTACCTGAGCCTGATTATGTTCTTGCCCCTTTATCGGGCGATTTTTGGCCCGACCGTTGTGGATCGCCTCATCGGTGTCAACGCCATCGGCAGTAAAACAACTGTTCTGCTGATTCTGATCGGCTTGATCTACGGTCGGGTGGACATGTTCGTTGATATCGCGCTGGCCTACGCGCTGTTGAACTTTATCGCCGTGCTGGCGGCGTCACGATATTTCCATAAAAAAAAGGGCCTGTATGAAGAATCCGCTGATTGATCGTCGGCAAAGGAGGCGTATTCGATGAATATTTTGGTGATTTTGCTTCTGTTTGGCGGCCTGTTTTTTTTTACGGGGGGTTCCATCGGTATTCTTCGGTTTCCCGATTTTTACACCCGGCTGCATCCGGCGGGAAAACTGGACACTGCCGGGCAGTTCCTGACGATGTCGGCAATTTCCCTGTATATTATGCAAGACTTCACATTGCATACCTTTTTAACGGCAACCAAAATCGTATTAATTGTTATTTTCGTTTATCTTACCAGCCCAACGGCCACCCATGCGATTATGGATGCCGGGGTCAGGGCGGGACTTAAACCATGGACAAAAGCAGGCCGACATGATCTGGCAGATTGAGCTCGTTGTTTTACTGATTGTTATCATTTGCGGTATCGGCGCCATCACGGTCAAAGACCTTCTGGGAGCCGCCATACTTTTCGGTGCCTACAGTTTTATGATGTGCCTTTTGTGGGCCATCATGGGGGCGGTTGATGTGGCCTTTACCGAAGCGTCTGTCGGCGCCGGTGTCAGCACGGTACTTTTCGTAGCAACCGTATTTCGGACCTCAAGGAGGACCAAGGATTGAAAACGCTGGGAATCATAGTTGTTCTCCTGTTCGGAAGTCTTCTCATTTATTGTACCCTCGACTTTCCACCCTGGGGTGATCCGCAAGCTCCGGCAAGTATGCATGTATCGCCCCGTTATATCGAACGTACAATGCAGGAAACCTCGGTTCCCAATATCGTCACGGCCGTGCTGGCGGATTACCGCGGATACGATACCATGTTTGAAACCGTTGTTATTTTTACTGCCGGTGTCGCCTGCTTTTTCCTGCTGCGGATATTCGGGCGGATCGAATCCGAATCGCGAATGTATCGTCACATTCCCACCGGGATTACACTGCGTATTAGTAAGGACGCAGAACCTCCCAGGGAGTCCCGAGAATTTGAAAGAATCGATCTGGCATGGGTCCCATACGATGTGGTGGTGAAAACTTCCTGCCGAATCATCGTGCCCTTCTGTCAGCTATTTGCGCTGTATGTTATTGCTCACGGTCATCACAGCCCCGGCGGAGGATTTCAAGGCGGTGTCATCCTGGGAGCTTCGGTCATTCTGTTCGCCATATCCAATAACATGCGATTGAGTTTTACCCGGATCAGTGAAAAAATGGCCGTGCTGCTATGCGGGCTGGGGGTCCTCATTTACGCTGTTACCGGAGCCCTGGGTACGTTACTGGGGTCTAACTATCTCGATTACGGCGCGCTGTCACGACTTTTCGGCGTTGACCCGGTCACGGCAAGATCTCTCGGTATATTATTTGTGGAAATCGGGGTCGGTATCACCGTGATGGCCGTTATAATAACCCTCTATTATAACCTGGCTTCGGCCGGCAGACACGATGAGGGGTTGTAAAAGTGACTGAACTGCTACCCATCGTCATCGCCAAGTTAAATTACTGGGCCTACATTGCGCTGATGATGATCGGCCTGTATGCCATGATTGCCAAAAAGAATCTGGTAAAAAAAATTATCGGCATGAGTATTCTTCAAACCGCTGTAATTTTGTTTTTTATTTCCATTGGTGCCAAAAAAGACGCTACCATCCCCATCATTGTCCACGGGCATGAAGGGGGGAGCCACGCTGCCCGTGCGGCAGAATATATCAACCCGCTTCCTCATGTGTTGATGCTCACGGCCATTGTTGTTGCCGTTGCGACCCTGGGTGTGGCCCTGGCTTTGGTGATCAAGATTTACCAACAATACCAAACGCTTGAAGAAGATGAAATCCTGACCCGGCTGCAGGATGAATAAATTGCGGAGAGCGAAATGATAACCAGAGAAGATTTAAAGCAAATCGTCATGCTCACCTATCTGACGGATCCAATGCTGAATAATCTGACCCAAATTGTCGATGTTCTCAAATTCGACAAGGATGAAATAATCTTCAAAGAGGGTGACCCCTCCACGCGTTACTATATGTTAAGAGTCGGCAAGGTATTGCTCGAACAAAGAATTTCAGACAAGGTCACGGCAATCGTTGGATCCATCAAACCAGGGTATTCTTTCGGCTGGTCGGCCTTGATTGAAAATGAGGTTTATACCACTGATGCCGTCTGTGATGAGCCCTCTGAAGTATTCTCTTTCAAAAGGGAGAAGATCTTTAAACTTTTTGACCAGGATCCGGAGATGGGATTTATTATGCATCAGCGGCTCCTGGTCATCATTAAAAAGCGGCTCGATTATCGTACGGAACAGTTTCGACAGGCGATCATGAATCATCCGGATATGCAGAATCTATTCAGTACTTGAAATCGGTATTTTTAAGATATGAGCCATCAGTTTCCCGCCATTATTGTCGTACTTCCACTTGTGGTATCCTTTTTCATATTTTTTTCCGGCTGGTGGGTTAAACGGGCCGGTTATCCCCTGGCCGTCGGTGCCTTGATCTGTTGCGTCTTTCTATCCTTCAGTATTCTGATATCGGTGCTTGGCAAGGGCCCTATCCACTACTGGCTGGGGGGGTGGGAACCCCCGTGGGGGATCGAGTACCGTATCGACCATCTTAACGCCATCATGCTGGTTTTAATCTCGGGGCTCAGTATGTTGGTGGCCGTTCATGCGAAAAAAAGTGTGGAACGAGAGCTGCCGGCAAAAACCGCTTTGTTCTGGAGTCTTTTTCTTCTGTTCATCACCGGTCTTCTGGGCATTTGTATCACCGCCGACCTGTTTAATCTTTTTGTGCTGCTGGAAGTCACCTCCCTGTCAGGATATTCGCTCATCGCCATGGGAGAAAAAAGGGCTGTATACGCCAGCTTTCGTTATGTTGTTATCGGTACCATGGGCGCCAGCTTTTACCTTCTGGGGGTGGGCTATTTGTATATCGCGACCGGCTCGCTGAATATGGCGGACCTCTCGCAACTGCTCCCCGATCTCACTGAGTCCAAAGCAATTCTGGCCGGATTTGCATTCATTTTAATCGGCCTGGGTATAAAAATGGCCCTTTTCCCCTTACATGGGTGGCTACCGGATGCCTACACCTATGCACCGTCTGCTGTAAGCGCTGTTGTGGCTCCTTTAATGACCAAGGTGATGGCTTATGCTATCATTCGCGTGATGTTCACCGTTTTTCGCACAGAGTTTCCAATCTCAATCCTGCAAGTCAACGATCTTATGGTTTGGTTTGGCACTTTGGCCATATTATTTGGCGGCGTGATGGCCCTGTCACAGCGTGATTTTAAACGCATGTTGTCGTACGTCATCGTTGCCGAAATCGGATATATTGTCGGAGGTATCGGAGTGGCCAATTTCACCGCGATGCAGGGTGCAATATTTCATATCGTAAACGATGCCATCATGATGGCCTGCCTTTTCCTGGTGGCGAGCCTGGTCATGTACAGAACCGACGGACATCGGATTGCCGATTTTAAAGGCATTTTCAGAACTATGCCGTTTACAGCCTTCGTTTTTACAGTGGGGGCTTTAGCGGTTATCGGCGTGCCGCCGACATGCGGATTTTTCAGCAAATGGTATTTGCTATTGGGGGGGATAGAGGCCCATCAATGGGGTTTTGTCACTGCTCTGCTGGTATGCACCTTGATTAATGTGGCTTTGTTTTTCAGGGTTTTTGACAGGGGTCTTTACGTTCATTCACATAAAAAAGGGCCGGATATCACAGAACCTTCGAATAATCCGCATGCCGGCGAAGCACCGCTCAGCATGCTGCTGCCGGCCATAATCGTGGCGCTGGCCATATTGTTGATCGGAATTTTTAATCAGTTCATTGTGACCAACGTGATTCACTTTGCTGTCCCGGTGGGGCTCTAAGACGGATCACAACAAAAAACAGCCCGGAGTGAGTCGATGTCGGACTTGTTTTCCATAGCCTACAGACCGGTGTGGACTGTTATAATTCCTTCTGTCGTTGCCCTGTTGATATTATTTTCGGGGAAACGGCCGAATGCAAGGGAAAGCTGTACCCTTATAGGCAGCGTAGTCCTGTGTTATACCGTGTTGTCCATGTCCCCGGTCGTATTGAAATACGGTCCGATCCAATTCATCTGGTTTAATCTTCTACCCGGCATTGATTTTGCTTTTAAGGCAGATGCTTTGGGTCTCATTTTCGCTACCACCTCCTCATGTCTATGGATTTTAGTGTCTATTTATTCCATTGGCTACATGCGGACCTTAAAAGAACATGCCCAGACGCGATTTTACTTTTCATTTGCTTTGGCCTTGCTGGGCGCCATGGGAATCGCGTTTGCATCCAATTTAGTCACGATGTTCGTCTTTTACGAAATATTGACCATTTCGACCTATCCCTTGGTCGCCCATGAAGAATCACCGGAAGCCATAGCAGCCGGTCACAAATATCTGGCCTATCTGCTCACCGGCGGTGTCTTTTTTCTCATCGCAATATTGATGACGTATTTTTTGGTGGGAACAACCGACTTCAGCTACCAGGGAATTTTAAAACCGGCCCTGAGTTCTACTTCCAAATTTACCCTGCAAATCGTATTTTTCTGCTTTTTACTCGGATTTGCCAAGGCGGCCTGGATGCCGGTCCATGCCTGGCTTCCGTCCGCGATGGTTGCACCCACTCCGGTCAGTGCACTGCTGCATGCGGTGGCTGTAGTAAAGGCGGGTGTTTTCGGCATTATCCGGATTGTGTGTCACATTTACGGCATAGACCTGATGCACACACTGGGCCTGGGCTTAGTCCTTGCCGCTATCGCAGCATTCACCATTATCGTAGCCAATTTTTACGCCATCGGCCAAAACAACCTGAAGAGAATGCTGGCCTATTCTACCATAAACCAGCTCTCCTTTATCATTCTGGGAGTCGCCCTTTTAAGCCCCATGTCAATCACAGGCGCCATGCTCCACATTCCCTTTCATGGTTTCATGAAGATTACGTTGTTTTTATGTGCCGGAGCGATCGCCGCCATTACCGGCAAAAAGACAATCAGTGAGATGGCCGGGGTGGGGAGAATATTACCCGTTACCCTGGGTGCTTTTTTAATCGGCGCTTTCGGCATGTGCGGAGCGCCCCCATTGGCAGGGTTTATCAGCAAGTGGCATGTTGCTTTAGGCGCTGTCGATTCGGGTTACCTCTTTTTTTTATTGATTATTGTCGTTGGTTCTCTTTTGGACGTCGTTTACTTCTTTCCGGTAATTCGCAGGGCCTTTTTCGCTAAAGTACCGGAAGATGAAACGCTTAAAGGAGATCTGGAAGAAAAAGTTGAGGTCTATGCTGGAAAGAAACGCGGCATCGAGGGCCGGCGTGCTTTATACCTGTTTATGATTGTGCCCCTGGCAATTACTGCCATTTTTTCCATACTGCTTTGCTTGTTCCCAAACATTTTCAGCATCTATGACTTGGCTCAAACGGCCGTAAAAAATATTTTTGGAGGTGTGTGAGTATGAACAAGCTGAGGACATATCCCAGAAGCCAGTTCTGGAAACTGTACTACGCCTGTTTGGTTGTGAGTTTAATCCTGGATCTTTTTTGGCTCTACACACATGTCTTTCACTATCATTTTTCCTTTCAGTACCTGCCGCAATTCTTCGCCCTCTTCGGGCTATTCGGCTGCATGCTGCTGATTTTGATAGCGAAAGGAATGGGTATTTTTATTGTCGTTGACGAAGATTATTATCAGAAAAAATCGAGGGGGTTGAATTGATTAGCTGGATCCATCCGGGGCTGGTTATCTGCCTAGGCGGATTTCTCATTCCTTTTATCCCGTGGCCAAAAGTAAAGAAAGCCTATTTTCTTTTACTCCCTGTGGCCGGACTGACAATCCTAGTCCTCACATCTATGGGGACGTTCGGCACCATTCCTCCCTGGCCCGCAGCGCTTCATAAATGGAATGTACCTTTTCTGCAATACACCCTGGACATTGCCAGAATCAACAAACTGAGCATCCTGTTTGCATATATATACGTTATCGCCGCGTTTTGCATGAATATCTATGCGCTGGGGGTGAAAAACGATTGGGAACATGTTGCGGCCATGATCTACGTGGGCAGCGCCCTGGGCGCAGTTTTTGCCGGTGACTTGTTTACCCTTTTCTTCTGTCTCGAAATCATGTCCTGGGCTCCCTTTTTCTTGCTTTTGTTCCGTGGCACAAAAAAAGCCATGGGAGCCGCTTTTCGCTACATTCTATGGCATCATTTTAGCGGCATATGTATCCTGGCCGGCATATTAATACACCTAAATCTTAGCGGCTCCATTGAATTTGCCCATATGCCATGGGGTTGGGGCGGAAAATATCTGGGATCCAATCTAATGCTGCTGGGCTTTATTATCAATGCCGCCACAACACCTTTTCATTCCTGGCTGTCCGATACTTATTCAGAAGCAACCCCGAGTGGTTCTGTCTACATGACCGCCTTCACTACCAAGACCGCCATTTTCTGTTTAATCGTCACCTTCTCCGGCGTTCCTTTACTAATGTGGCTGGGGGCGATACAGTCAGTATTTGCTCTATTTATGGCCGTTCTGGAAAACGATGGTCGAAGACTTTGTTCCTATCATATCATCTCTCAGATCGGCTACATGGTGGCCGGGGTAGGTATGGGAACTGAAATGGGAATAAACGGCGCCGCCTCGCATGCTCTCTGCCATATTGTTTATAATGCCTTGCTGTATATGGGCGCAGGTTGTGCCCTGGTGGTGGTCGGCACGGCCAAGTTTAATCGACTGGGCGGGCTTTACAAATATATGCCCATTGCCTTCTGGCTCTATATGGTCGGCGGCTTTTCTATTTCCGGTTTCCCATTATTCAATGGCTTCATCAGCAAAGCCATGACCATCGAAGCCGCAGAATTTATCCAGAGACCCATCATTTATCTGCTACTTGAAGGGGCCACCGTGGGGACATTCCTTCATACCGGCCTTAAACTCCCCTGGAACATCTGGCTGCAAGGTCGCGAAGAACCTCCACCTGATATCCGCTCAAAATTAAACGATTCAGCACTTAACACCCCTGTTCATATGTTGATCGGTATGGGCATATTGGCTTTTCTGTGCATTTTCATGGGAGTTTACCCGAAAATCCTTTACGACATGCTTCCGTATCCGGTTGAATATGTCCCTTTTACCGTGACTCGCGTTTTTTCCATCACGCAGATGTTCGTTTTTACATTTTTAGGTTTCTGGTTTTTGAGAAAACTGGTGCGGGGCTATCCGACTTATGTCCTGGATACGGACTGGCTTGTCAGAATGCCCGGAGGACTATTCATAAAATTTTGCAAAGTGCCCCTTATTGCTTTTGGGTCATACCTGGACAAGCAAATCATGAAAGTTGCCGAAACTTTTATTGTAAGCATACGCAGCCCGAACATTGAAGCGCGCCTGACTCCCATGGCCATCGGATTTGGGGTCTTGGTATCACTTCTACTCTTATCGGTTTTTCTATTTCTTAAAATTTGATTCATTTAGAACCCATGAAAAACTATATACTCCTTTTCGTATGTTTTTTGATACCCGGATACGGCTCCGTGGCAATTGCTCAGTCGGGCAGTCTTAAGTGGAAAGTGGCGACCGGTGGTCAAATCCTCTCTTCACCGGTAATAGCTCCCTGGGGTGACATCTTTGTCGGCAGCCAGGACGAACACCTGTACGTCATCGAACCGGAGGGGAAAATCCGGCGGAAATACGAAACCGGATTTTGGGCACAGTCAACTCCAGCCATTGGTGCAAATGGTGTGGTCTATATAGGCAGTTGGGATCATCATTTGTATGCCTTCAGACAGGGCGGAACCCTGCAGTGGAAATTCAGGGCCATGGGGAAACAACCGATTATCTCGTCACCTGCCATAGATGATAACGGCACAATTCATTTTGGCAGTTATGATAATTATATTTATGCTGTCAGAAAAAATGGAAGTTTGAGATGGCGTTTCAAGACAGAGTATAAAATATCTTCCTCTCCGGCAGTAGGCAAAGATAATACGGTTTATGTCGGAAGCTGGGATGGCCACCTTTATGCTATCGGTTCAGACGGTCGCCGGCGATGGGATTTCAAAACAGGCTTTTGGATACAGTCATCCCCCGCCCTCGGGAAAAAAGACACAATATATATCGGAAGCTGGGACCATCACCTGTATGCCGTCAACCAAGACGGTACCTTGAAATGGCGTTATAAGACCGGCGATGTGATCACTTCTTCTCCAGCGATTGACAAAGACGGTACAGTTTATGTGGGCAGCTGGGATCAGCATGTGTATGCGCTTACAGAAGACGGAAACCTCAAGTGGCAGTTTAAGACAGAAGGTAAAATATCCTCATCGCCTGCCATCGGCCAGGATGGCACCATTTACGTCGGCAGTGACGATCATCATCTGTACGCTATTGATCTTAATGGTATTTTGAAGTGGCGGTATCAAACAGACGATGGAATTAGTTCTTCTCCGGCAATCGATACCGATGGGACGATATATGTGGGAAGTAAAGATCATTCCCTTTATGCTCTCAGATCTGAAAGTTTCGGTTATCAGGTGCAGAGTCCATGGCCCGGTTTTCATTTCAATAATGGCCGGGGAAATATTCGGGTAAAGTCCTCGCCCTGATTGGTGATCGTTTGTTGGTAACGAAATTGTTCAATTCCGTTCCGGAATCCGAAACTCTATACTTCCATCATATGATAACTCGAAGATTTGTAACCCTTAATCTTTTGTATGTGAAATGAAAGGATACGGCATTCAAAATTTTCAAC
>DAOVBC010000192.1 GCA_030670715.1 Deltaproteobacteria bacterium
TTTGAAAAAGTGATCAAATCCCGGGTTGCGTTTGATCGCCACTACCGGGAGTATTTCAACCAAAGACAAACCATCATCACCCGCTCTTACATTCAGGAAGATGGCGCTATCATGGAAGTGGTTTAACCTGAATATTTCATGAAAAAATCGAAAACACAAAAATAAAAAATATCTTTACGAAGACTGGATGTGTATCTTGGTTCAAACAGTGCCCGGTGATGCGCTGATAACCCATTCTGCTCTAATAGAGTTTTAGTGATAGGAAGCACCCCTCAATTCAGAAATTCCTCAATTAAGCGGCAGGCCATTGCAGTGCCACCTTGACGGTCTTTCACATATTGATAAGCCTCTTCCCGTACCTTTTCCGGAGGTGCCGGTCGGGTTAAATCACCGGCCAGAAGAATGACGGCTTCCTTCCAGTCCTTGGCAACCCTGACCAGTCCACGCTCGATGATCTCTGCGCCCACCCAGTGAAAATCTTCCCATGATGGTCCGATGACCGGACGTATGCCGCTGGTGAGCGGTTCAAGGAAGTTCTGTCCGCCGAGGGGGGCGAGGGTGCCGCCGACCAGGGCGGCAGTCGCAAGATGATAGGCATGGGTCAGTTCGCCATACGTATCCCAGAGAATAACCGTACCCGGTGGTACCGGCGCATCAGTTTGAGATCGCAGGCACCATGGTATTTTGCTGGCTTTTAAAAACGAGGCCCAGCTGTCCAGATGATGAAAGTGACGCGGGAAAAGGCCGGTGACCACCATCGGATGCCTTTGCCGAATTTCATGGAGTATCTTTTGAACTTGATCCTCTTCCTGATGCCTGATCGAGCCGAACACAATTAATTTGGTGTCCGGCAGGACAAGAAATGATAAAGGGTTTGTTTTTCCGGGCGCTTCCGCGGCAGAGCCCAGGCGGTCAAACTTAATATTCGGCATGATTTCAACTCGCTGCGAGCCGAAAAGCCTGCCGAAGCGCCGGGCGTCGTCGCCGGAGATGGCCAGTATCTTATCCGGCCTGAGTCGATGCCAGAAGGAAGGCCAGTATAAGTAACCTTTCAGGCTTTTGGCCGTCACCCTGCCGTTGATGACCACCACTGAACAGCCAACTTTTTTTAGAGCCGCAAGATGTGCCGGCCACATCTCGGATTCCAGCAAAATCATGACCCGGGGGTGTATGTGAGCTGCGGCCCGTTTCATAATGCCGGGTTTGTCGAAAGGGAAATAAGCCCTTGCGGCGCTGATATTTCGATCATTCGGTGTGATTTCTTGAATGGCTTTTTCAAGAATTTCCATGCCCTGGCGCGTGTTGGAGGTGAGCAGGATGTTGGCTGGCCGGCCGGGGTTCAGACGCTTGAGCAATTCCCAGGCCAGAAAGGACTCGCCCACGGAGGCGGCCTGGATCCAGATATCGGCAGGAGCCGGCAGGGGCGGCCTGAAACGCCGCTGGTCATACCCTTCGGCCAAACGCCGGTTCAGGCGCAGAAAGGGGATACCGAGACTCCATGCCAGGTCGTATAGTAAAAAAGCGGCTTTATCGGTAGCTTGATTAAACACAGTTACATTTGTTGATATAGTTCACGTGCCTTATCCCGCGTCATCGTCTGCCGCCACTCTTCACCCAGGGCGTGCAGCCACATATGCTCCAGAGCCAGTGTGGTATCTATCATTTTTTCCATCTGCGCTTCACTGATGCCGGCGGTGATATTCTGTGGGATCTCGATATCCTGCTTGTTCACCATTGCTTTAAACTCGGCCACACCTTCCGGGTAGTACGCTTCCAATTGGTTAAAGGCAATGCAGTTGGCAACGCCGTGATGCGTACCTAAAACGTAGGAGAGACCGTAAGAAAAAGCGTGGCAGATACCGACTTCTGAATATGAAAGGCTCAGCCCCCCCATCAACGACGCCACCATTAATTTTTCGTTGCTTGGCATATCATCAGGACTGCCGTACATAAAAACCTGGCGGCATAATTCAAGTGACTGGTGGGCCAGGGCATCGCTCAGGGCATTGGAATAGTTCCCCGTGAGCGATTCGATGTTATGTATATAGCTGTCCATACCGGTGTAGAACCATTGATTCCGCGGTACATTTAAAATAAGTTCCGGATCCAGGACAATTTGATGAAAGGGGGTAAAATCTCCTTTTATCCCCAGCTTCTTTTCCGGACCCGTCAGAACAGCGGTTGTCGACACCTCCGCTCCCGTACCGGACAGGGTGGGTACGCCGACGTGGTAAACGGAAGGCTGTTGCGCCAGATTGAGTCCCTGATATTGAGATGACGGACCCGGATTATTCAACATAACGGACAGGGCTTTGGCATAATCCATCACGCTGCCGCCACCGATACTGATCACGCCATCCGGCACCTTGCCCGTGATCTGTAAAATTGCATCCCGCAAATCGTCTACGACGGATGTCTTCGGCTCTTCATCGACATTGACAAACAAAATTCTGTCCTGGTCACGGGCCGGAGTACGCTCTGCCAGTTCCTTGCCCTCGAAGTAATCATCCACAAGAAAAACCATGAACGAATCCGCTCGTTTATCATCTACAATATCGCCGAGCTGATGAAAACTTCCGGCACCAAAGATCATTTTATTCACAAGTTGAATGTTTTTTAAAATGTTCATTATAGGTCCCTTGGTACATGCGTTAATAAATACAAAGATGCTTCACCGCTAGTGTATTCATTCTTTCTACTTTAATGAAGTGGGTCGCTGACTATCAGAATTGGTGGACTTAGACAAGCACCTTGTCCAGGGCAGTTGTGATCTTATCGATATGGTTAGCCAATTCGTCGTCGGTCCAACCCACATTGATGACGAGCGAGATCAACCGGCTCATGATATCGTCGGATTTCGGCAGATTGACTTCGCTGTAATTCCGCTCGGGATCAATCACCTGAACAGGGAGTTTTGCAGCAACCGAAAAATCTTTCAAGTGATACCAGTTTTTAATGTAATGAAAATTGTTGTCATACCAGTATTGTAATCCGGTTACGCCGGCATCGTTAAATGCTTCGACGACTTTTCGTGCTGTCTTTTCATCGGGCAGGAAAAAGTTGAGGAAGGTGGCCGCATCGCCTTGCGGATCGGGGATATGGCGAAAGGTAATCTGTTCAAAGCGGGCTATGGCCGCTTTCATTCGTTTTTTGTTTTCTTTTTGAATTTTCAGGATTTGAGGCAGTTTTCTGGCCTGCGCAAGGCCGACGGCGGCATTCATTTCACCGATTCTGTAATTGAATCCGAGGACGGGGTGCTGTTCGGCTCCGCGATTATTACCGATGTGATCATGACCGTGATCTGATACCAGCGGCATTTTATCAGCCACATCCTTATCGTTGGTAATAACGGCGCCACCTTCACCGGCAGTGATGATCTTAAAAAAATCGAATGAAAATGTTCCCGCCTTGCCGAAGAGACCGACGTGCCGATCCCTGTAGTAAGTCCCCAGTGCCTGAGCGGTATCTTCCAGCAACAGTATATGATGACGGTTGCAGACCTCCAGGATCGCGTCCAGACGGGCCATAGAGCCACACATGTGCACCAGACAAACCGCTTTGGTTTTCTCGGTAATCACAGCCTCGATCCCTTCGGGGGATAAATTCAGGGTATCATCAATTTCTGCGAAAACCGGAATCGCACCGGCCCAGAGGACGGCTTCGATCGTGGCGATAAAGGTAAACGGCGGGACAATGACTTCATCTCCCGCACCGACACCTGCGGATGCCAGCATTATCGATACCGCAGCGCTGCCGCTCGAACAGGTCAGACAATATTTTGCACCGGTAAATTCGGCGATTTGCGCCTCAAATTCACGCGCCTTCCAGTGTCCTTTTCGCTCTTCATCAAAATTATACCTGAAGAGAATTCCTGTCTCCATAACGTCATTGACTTCTTTACGTTCTTCAGGACCAAATAACTCGATTCCGGCCATAATATTCTCCTTTTTAATTTTATAATCGAAAACCTGATTCTGTGCTGCAAAATACCGGAGGCATCACCGGTTGTCAACGGTGGTTTTTTTGTGAGGAGACGGGTGAATTAGACCATGCTGGAGGGGGATGGCTTTGTGATGCTGCATTAACATGGCAATTACTATTGTATCTGAAGGAAAAACAGGTACTCTGATCCGCTAAAAGACATGACCACCGGTGAAAGAGCGGACTGCAAAAACGGTATATCATATTAAAATCTTTAGTCATATTCACAGGTTTTGAAGTTGACAGGCCCACGCTTGTTTGTTATTTGTAGCACTGCCTAAATGACATAGAAAGTGAGATCGGCTTTTACCATGACAGAAGATCTGATAGTAACAGAAGATTTAATAGCAGAATTTTTTACGGATTCAGAGATGTCAGGCGATTCAATGACTCCGTTCCGGTTATTTGTGGCAAAAATACCACAAAAGAAGATTGTGCGGCTGGGACGGATACTGGGGATTGTTCTGTATTATCTTGACGCGCGTCACCGGCGCATCGTTAGACGAAATTTAAAATTCGCTTTTCCCGAGTGGGACTGGAGCCGCGTTCTTCAAATAACAAAAAAGGTCTATAAAAACTTCGGTGTTACCGCGCTGGAGATTCTTCAGATCAGCTGTTCATCACGGCGAGACATTCTGACAAAGGCACGGGTGGTCCAGGGGATAGAGAACACTGAATACTTGGACAATAAAAACGGCGTCTTTCTCATCACAGCGCATCTGGGGAATTGGGAAGTTGCATCTTTGTTCGTGTCGGGTTTTATACAACATCCTTTTGTGGCGGTCGCCCGGAAGATCCGTCCCAAATGGTTTGAACAATGGGTTATAGATTTTCGAACCCGATTTGGCGGTGAAATAATCAATAAAAAGGGCGCGCTGCCTGATATGCAAAAAGCCCTTCGGCAGGGAAAGGTTCTGGGCGTTTTGATAGATCAGGGCACCAAGGCCGGAGAGGGCGTGAAGGTGAAATTTTTCGGCCGCGACGTCCAGGCTCATGCCGCCGTAGCATTGCTGGCCTTGCGCTGCAAGAGTCCTGTGATTCCGGGCTTTTGTGTGCGCGAAGATAACGGGTTCCGAATTATAATGGAGCCTCCGATTAATCTGCAAAGAACCGGGGATTTAAAAGCAGATATTCGGGCCAATACCCAGTTGATGATGGATGCCATCGAAAAAGCGATCCGTTCCTATCCCGACCAGTGGTTCTGGTTCCATAAACGCTGGAAAGTGTATTATCCTCATTTATATCGTGAAGATCTGGAGAAAAAGAGACGAAAGCAGGAAAGGGAACAAAAAAAGGCGCTTGCGAAAAAAAACTGAAGCGGGAACA
>DAOVBC010000260.1 GCA_030670715.1 Deltaproteobacteria bacterium
TCGGGTGATTGAGATATTCGGACCGGAAGCGTCCGGTAAAACAACCCTTGCCCTTCATGCCGTTGCAGAGGCACAGAAACAGGGCGGTATTGCCGCCTTTATTGACGCCGAGCACGCGTTGGACATAAGATATGCTAAAAAACTGGGCTTGAATTGCGACGAACTGCTTGTTTCCCAACCGGATACCGGAGAACAGGCCCTGGAGATTACCGATATGCTGGTCCGCAGCGGTGCGATTGACATTCTGGTGATCGATTCGGTTGCGGCACTCGTCCCCAGGGCTGAGATTGAAGGCGAGATGGGGGATTCCCATATGGGACTGCAGGCGCGGCTGATGTCGCAGGCACTGAGAAAACTGACCGGTACCAGTGGCAAAACCATGACGATGGTGATTTTTATCAACCAGATTCGTATGAAAATCGGCGTGGTTTTCGGTAATCCGGAAACCACCACCGGCGGCAATGCGCTCAAATTTTACTCCTCGGTCCGGCTGGATATCCGTCGCATCGGTGCCATTAAAAACGGCCAGGAAGTAACCGGCAACCGCACCAGGGTTCGGGTGGTTAAAAATAAACTGGCGCCACCATTTAAAGACGCCGAGTTTGATCTATCCTACGGTGAGGGCATCTCCAGGACCGGCGACTTACTGGATATGGGTGTGCAGGCCGGTATCATCGACAAAAGCGGCTCCTGGTACTCATTCGAAGGTGAACGCATTGGTCAGGGACGTGAGAATGTGAAGAAATTTCTGGCGGACAATGCCGATATCTATGACTCCGCTCTAACGAAAGTCAGAGAATCGCTGGGACTTTTGGAAAAACCGGAAGAGGCAGAACAGGAAATTGAACCGAAAGAATCAATTTAAGATATGAAAAACACGGAGAACGACGCATGACAGGCAATGAAGTGCGCAGGAAATTTCTGGATTATTTTAAAAAACACAACCATGAAGAGGTCAGGAGTTCCTCGCTCGTACCCCAGGACGACCCCACCCTGCTTTTTACGAACGCCGGTATGGTTCAATTCAAGCGTGCCTTCCTGGGGGAGGAAAACAGGGGCTACAACCGGGCCACGACTTCTCAGAAATGTGTACGCGCGGGCGGCAAGCATAATGATCTGGAAAACGTTGGTTACACGGCCCGTCATCATACGTTTTTTGAAATGCTGGGGAACTTTTCTTTCGGCGATTATTTCAAAGAAAAGGCCACAGAGTACGGCTGGGAGCTGTTGACAGTCGGTTACGGATTGCCCGAAGATAAACTGTGGGTGTCGATTTATCAGGACGACGACGAGGCGCATCAAATCTGGCACAAGAATATCGGTGTTCCTGAAGACCGAATTGTGAGGTTCGGTGAAGAAGATAATTTCTGGGCAATGGGGGACACCGGGCCCTGCGGTCCGTGCAGTGAAATCCACCTGGATCGCGGCGAGGCGTTCGGCTGCGGAAAGCCCGATTGCCGGGTCGGCTGCGAGTGTGACAGATATCTGGAAATCTGGAATCTGGTTTTCATGCAATTCAACCGGGATGCCTCCGGCAAGATGACACCCCTGCCCAAACCGAGTATCGATACCGGCCTGGGGCTGGAGCGGTTGGTATCGGTCAAGCAGGATGTCGCCACCAATTTTGATATCGACCTGATTCTTCCGATCGTACAAAAAACTGAAGAACTTTCCGCAAAACGGTATGGGGAATCAACCGAAGTTGATGTGGCTTTAAAAGTTATCGCCGATCACAGTCGGGCGGCCGCTTTTCTCATCGGTGATGGTGTGTTTCCGTCCAATGAGGGCAGGGGGTATGTGTTGCGCAGAATCATGCGCCGCGCCATCCGCTATGGTCGTAACATCGGTCTGACAAAACCGTTTCTGCACCGGACCGCCGGTGTAGTTTTCGAGATCATGAAACCGGCCTATCCGGAATTGCTGGAGGCCAGGGCTTTTATTACCAGTGTCATCGAAAACGAAGAGATTCGTTTTATTGAAACCCTGGATACCGGTCTGAAGCTCTTAAATGACACCCTTTCGGAGATCAAGGTTAAAGGTCGAAACAAGATACCGGGAGAGATTATTTTCAAGCTTTACGATACTTATGGTTTTCCGGTGGATATTGTACGCGACGTCGTCAGGGAAGATGATATAGTCCTGGATATGGAAGGGTTTGATACGGCCATGGAGGGCCAGCGGGCTCAATCCCGGTCGGTGACGACCTTTACCCAGATCAGTGATTCGTATAAAAAACTTTCCGCCAGCGGTTTTAGCCCGGAATTTGTCGGCCACGAGCAATTGACGGAAGAATCAAAGCTGCTTTTGGTGGTGGAAAATGGAGAGGAAATTGATGCAGCCGATCAGGGCAGTGAAATAGAACTGGTTACCGAGAGAACACCATTTTACGGTGAAGCCGGCGGCCAGGTCGGTGATACCGGAAAGATCACGGCACCGGGTTCGGAAGTGGTGGTGAGCGGCACCATCAAAGACCCCACAGGCTTGATTATCCATAAGGGCAAGGTCATTTCCGGTCGGATAAAAAAAGGGGAAACGGTTACGCTGAAAGTCGACAAGGATCAGCGGCAGGCAACCCAGCGCAGCCACACTGCCACACATATTCTCCATGCCGTACTGCGCCAGGTGCTCGGAGAGCATGTCAAACAGGCCGGGTCCCTGGTCGCGCCGGACAGGCTCCGTTTCGATTTCAGCCATTTTTCGCACATAGAACGGGAAACACTGGACAAAATTGAAAATCTTGTCAACGAACGCATACGTGAAAACTATCCGGCTCAAACGGTGGAGATGGAAGCCGAAGATGCTTTCAAATCGGGCGCCACGGCCCTGTTCGAAGAAAAATACGGTGATCGCGTGCGGGTAGTGTCTCTGGCGGATTTCAGCAAAGAACTTTGCGGTGGCACCCATGTGAAAAATACCGGCGACATCGGCATGTTTAAGATTGTCGGCGAGTCCAGTGTTGCATCCGGCGTCCGGCGGATCGAAGCGTTGACCGGTGAGGCCGCTTTGGAATACACCCAGCATACTGCCAGACTTTTACATGAAACTGCCCACCTGATTAAAGATAAACCGGAGGCTGTGCCTGGTAAGGTGGATAAGCTCATATCCGAGCATAAAACGCTCGAGAAGGAAGTTGACGGACTAAAAGCTAAAATTGCCTCGTTATCTGCGTCCGGGGCAGAGGACGAGATGAAAAATGTCAACGGCGTAAAAGTCCTGGCCAAAAGGGTCGTTATCGACAATCCGGCGGCATTGAGAGATCTGGCCGATCAATTTAAGGATAAGATCCAATCCGGCATCATTGTACTGGGAAGCACCGCCGGCGACAGGGTGTTATTGATCGCCGTGGTCACCAGGGATCTTGCCGATCGCTATCATGCCGGCAATATTATTAAAGAGCTGGCAGCCATTGTCGGCGGCAGCGGCGGCGGAAGACCGGACATGGCTCAGGCCGGCGGTACGCAGCCGGAAAACCTGGACAGGGCGCTGGAAAAGGCCTACGAGGTGGTGGAGAAAGCCCAACCATAATTGAGCGAAAATGCTCAATATTAACAGTCTCATAAAAAAACAAAAAGTGCCTTTTTACGAGCATTTTAGGTATTAAGCTTTAAGTACCTGTAAATAAAAGCATTCTTTCAACCTAAAACCTAACACTTAAAACCTAAAACTTGATGAATTCGACTTTTTACGAATTCATCAGCGTTGAGCTTTCAGTTGTCATTATCATACCACCGGTCCTTCTCCAGATGCGACTAAATTTCTATCCCCCCGGTATTTCTCCCGCAACAAACCCTCTTGACATCGCCACCAAGTTTACGCTATAATTATTTGAATTATAAAGCAATTTTAACTTCCTTGTTCGCAGTCCCGGAGTTTTTCGAATGGAATACATCGAACAGATAAAACAGTTTTACCTTGAACACCTTCCCGGAGCCCGCCTGGAGAAAAACTTCATCAAGGCCCCGTGTCCCTTCTGTAAAGATTCCGGAAAAAAGGCAGCCAGCGCACTGGTGGTGTATCTCAACCCCGACAGTTTATTTGCAGGCTATTTCAGATGTTCGAACAGATGCCGGCCGGGCGGGTTTGCCCTTTACTTCAGCCGGCTCATGGGCATCGATGCCCAGACGGTACCGGGGCACGACC
>DAOVBC010000206.1 GCA_030670715.1 Deltaproteobacteria bacterium
CAACAAAGGAAGGTGATGAAATTCACATCATATTGATGCTTGCCGGGGGATAACCCATTCCGTACTTTTTAACGACTGTGTTCGAATTTAATGAAAAAAGCGAGCAAGCAGGGGATGATAAATAATGTAAACACGGTGGAAAGCGCCAATCCGCCGAGAATGACGCCGCCCAAACCCCGGTAGAGTTCACTGCCGGCGCCGGTGGAGAGGACAAGCGGAAGCATACCGAAAAGACTGGTGGTGGTGCTCATGTAAATCGGTCGAATCCGGGTTCTGACCGATTCGACAATGGCGTCGATGCCGACAAGGCCGCCGTATCTTACATTGTTCAAGGCCTGGTGCACAATCAAAATGGCATTGTTTACCACGGTGCCGACGAGGATAATAAAGCCCAGCATGGCCACGATGTCCAGCGCCTGGGGTGCAATCAACCAGTTTACCAGCCGCAGACCGATCAGACCTCCGGCTGCGGCAAGCGGAACGGTAAACATAATGATGAAGGGATAAAAGAAATTTTCAAACAGGGCGGACATCAGCAAATATACGATGATCGCTGCCAGAAGAAGGTTCCACCGCATCGACTCGATAGCCTGGGAAAGTTTGTCGGCATTTCCGCCGATCGTTACCGTTACGTCTTTTAGCCGGCCGGCCGTTTTTAAATGGTTGACAACTTTATTTTCGATAATTTCCATTGCCTCCTGCAGAGGAATGTCCAGCGGCGGTGTAACCTCCAGCCTGATGTTTCTTTTTCTTTCAAGGTGGTCGACCTGCATCATTCCCTGATCGTATTTTAATTCGGCTACATCTCCGATCCTGATCAGATGGCCGTACTTGTTGGCGATGATGCTGTCGGCAATATCTTCGGGTATCTGTATGGCTGAGGCATCGCTGCGGAGCACGATGTCTATTTTCTTGGCCTGCTCCGGTTTATACTCACCGATTTTTCTGCCGTCCATGATCACATCAATGTATAAACCGATCTCCTTCTCGCTTAACCCATTGGCTACAGCACGGGAACGATCCGGGATAAAATTGGCTTCCGGATAACTGCTTTCCAGGGACGGCACGGGTCTTACCTGGGCTCGGGTCATGCTTTGCCGGATCGCGCCGAACAGGGTTCTTGCAGCTTCAATTATCCGGTCGATGTTCTGCCCCGAGATATTGACCGCAACCGTTCGTCCACGTCCGAGACCGGTTTGAAAAATGCCCGCCTGAATACTGACCCCGAATACACCGGGAAAAGAATTGATAATTCTTGAAAACAGAGGCATCATTTTCGGGGCCTCGGTTTCATGGGCGCTGATGGCACCGAAGAGTGTTATTCGATCGGCGGATACATAAAAAATGTCCTTAATCCGCGGAATGCCGTCTTTGTATTCTTCTTCGTAAAAAGGACGGGTTGCTTTGAATATGAAATTTCCCATTTCCTGCCGCTTGTTAAGAGAATAACCCGGGGGCGGCAGTATAAAGTTTAAGATAAGGTTTCTGTTTCCCTGGGGCAAATATTCCGCCTTCGGTATTAGTAGATAGGCAGTCAGGAAGGCGACCCCTGTCAGGCTGACAACCGTCAGAATACGGCTGGCGGTACTTTTGAGCGTTAACTTGGAGAGTCTCAGAATGAAACTTGATAAAAAAGCGCCCAAGCGGGCGATGGTTTTTACATATACTTTTTTCTTTTTTGTTATTCGGTAAAATTGGTTGGTCATCGTCGGTATTACCGATATCGACACGAAAAGGCTGATGATAATGGCAAAAGTGATGGCAATGGCGATGTCTTTAAACAGCTGGCCTGCTTCTTCTTCCATGAAAATGATCGGAAGAAAAACCGCCACCGTCGTGACTGTGGATGCCAGCACTGCGCCCCAAACCTCTTTGGTCCCGTCGTATGAAGCCCCGAGTGCACCCTTGCCCATATTTCTATGGCGATCAATATTTTCAAGAACCACAATGGCATTGTCCACCAGCATCCCCACCGCAAAAGAAATACCGGCCAGGCTGACGACATTTATACTTCTCTGAAAGATCCACATAAAAATAAATGCTCCGATGATGGAAATCGGGATCGCAACAGCGGTTACCAGGGTCGAAGTGATGCTTCTCAGGAAAATCAGCAGAACCATTATGGCCAGCGCTCCGCCGATAAAAACATTTCTTTTCACCAGATTGATCGCCCTTTTTATGTAAGGTGTCTCATCATAGACGATTTCAAAATACAGATTGTTATCCTTCAGCAAGCCCCCGTTCAGGTTCTCAACAACTTCTTTCATCCGATGGGTCAGTTCGATGACATTTGCACCCTGTTCCTTCCTCACCCCCACCACAATGACCGGAGACGCATTGTGCATAACAGAGACATCGGTTGATGCATATCCCAGACGGGATTCGGCAATGTCTTTAAGATAAATACGCCTGATGCCGTCATCTCTCAGAATCACATTTAAGGGTTCATTAACCGATTGAAACTGGCTGACCGTTCTGACCCGGTAATTTTTTTTATCCAGCCCGAGGATGCCGGCCGATATGTTGGTGTTGGAAGCTGTCAGTCTGCTGGTCACTTCGCTAATGGTCATATTGTACTTGGCCAATCTCTGCGGCGAGACCACTACCTCCAGCTGGGTTTCGGAACCGCCGAAGACAAAGAGCGACCCGACCCCCTGCACCCGTTCGAGGAATTGCCGGACTTCATTTTTAAAAAACGTCCTGTAAGTGTTTATCCGGGATTCGGGGCTCTTTGCGGATTTTAATATCATCCAGATGATCGGGGAACTCTGGGCGCCGGATGCCTCGATTACAGGCTTTAGAACATTTTCCGGGTAGCTCCTGACCTCATTGAGTTTGTTGGAAACCCTCAACAGCGCGGCATCGATATCCGTTCCGACTTCAAAGGTCAATGTGATTTCACCACGGCCGTTAAAGCTGGAACTTTCCATGAGGGTCAGGCGCTGAATTCCCTTCAGAACCTCTTCCTGCTCTTCGACAATATCTTTTTCCACTTCATAGGGGGTGGCGCCTGACCAGATAGTGGTGACGGTGATCTGCGGCGTCTCCACATCCGGGGTGAGCTGAACCGGAAGCCTGAAAATTCCGATGAGCCCGAAAAGAACCACCAGGATAACACCGACGAAAACCGTAACCGGTTTGGAGATTGAAAATTTGATGAAGTCCATGAGAGTAAGCCCTGATCCGGATGTAGCCGAGTTGTTACGAACGTTCTGGATTTACATGGGAGCAATATATTATTTCTGTAGTTGTGTCGGTTAAGTCAGTTGGGTCAGTTGAGTCGGTTGAATCAGTAGAGACCTTTCGGGTTCAAAACCGACTAAACCGACGCAATCGACTCAACCGAAAAAACCTAGTTCTCTTTTTTAACGACTTGCACAGGCTGATCGGGTCGCAACCGGTCGTTGCCGTCAATGACTACCGGCATGCCGGGAGCGATATACGGATTGTCAACGCCGACGAACTCCCCGTCATAACCGACAATATTAACCGGTAGAATTTTAGCCTTGCCGTCTTTGATCGTAAAAACAAAGTTCTTTCCCTGATTTCTAACCAGAGCGTCGCGCTTGATCATTCTTAACTTCATTTTCTTGCTGACCGGCACTTGAACCGTGACCGACATGTTTTGAATAATATCTTTAAAATAGGGGACTGCAATCTTTATCTGGAAGGTCTTGCTTGCCATATCCGCCACCGGAACGATATACCGGATCCTGCCTTTGATCTCTTTCTCCAGGGCATCGATGACAAGAATTACCTCGTCCCCTGAGTTGACAAAACGGATAAAATCTTCTGCAACCGCCACCTTGACGAAAACGTCATCTATGGAGGCCAGCGTGCAAATTGCCTTCCCTGGAGAAACCCACTCCCCTTCGTATTTAAACTTCTGGAGGATAAGGCCCCGAAAAGGCGCCTTGATAGTACTCTTTTTCATTTCAAGTTTCAGTTTCTCAATATTTTGCAATATGATTTCCCGCTGCTTGGCGCGCTCCCGATAGGTTCCCAACAGGTCGTCGTATGCCCTTTCGCTTGTGGCGGATTTTTTATAAAGCGTTTCAAATCGCTTTAAATCTTTTTCGGCTGTCTGGATCTGGATTTCAACCTGCTCCACCTGTTTTCTGGATATTTCTATGTTTTTCTCGATAAAATCGGTATTCAGTTTGGCCAGCACAGCACCTTTGTCAACCACTGCGCCTTCAATGATAAACAGCTGTTCGATCAAACCGCTGACTTCCGTTGAAATCCCCGATTGTTTGTCAAAATCGACAATGCCGACCATCTGATTGGTTCTAACAATCTCTTTTTCATAGACTTTAGCCACAACCACTTTGGACGGCGGCGGCTGACCGCCTGCGCTGGATGCCGTTATCAGCAGCACTGTAATAACGATCAGGAAAATTTTAACCCGTTCCATTTTTCACCTGCTCTGCGTATTATGAGTATTGTGCCAATCGCTGTCGAAAACCACTTGATTTGATACATTCAAGAAGTTGGGCGTTTTCCTGATCCAGAAAACTGTCCAGGTCCTTTGACGAAAAGTTCAGCAGCTTCTTGATCCCTGAAATAAAGTGCATCGGTTTATTCGCAATCATGCCGGCGGTCTCCATCGCCGCCGCCTCGATATTTTCAGACGGCACCACCCTGTCTACAAGACCCAGTGCCAGTGCCTCCCGGGCATCAATGTCCTTTCCCGAGAGCAAAAGTTCCATGGTTTTGCTGGTACCCAGTTTTCGGGCCATGAAAAATATCCCGCCTCCTTTTGGGATCAGTCCCAGTTCCAGCAGGGGATACTGAAATACCGTTTTGTCCCCGACAATCCGATAATCGCAGGCAAGACTGATGTTTAAAAAAAAGGACATTACCTCACCGCTGTCCGCATGGACAACAATTTTACCCATTCCCCGGATCAACAAAACCAGTTGATTGATGGCGTTGTATATTCTCGAGATTTGATCAATGCCTGTGGTTGAGTCGGTCAATTCGTTTAAAAATGCGATGATTTCCTCGCGCTTGATTTTTTCGGGATTTCCCATGCAGAGTACGACTTTAATCGTATTGTTCCTGGAAATA
>DAOVBC010000136.1 GCA_030670715.1 Deltaproteobacteria bacterium
TCTTTGTGTTCTGATATTACTCGTCCGACACCAAATGAATCAAGTCCTTGTTCAATTCGGTGATTTTTCAAATCTACATTATATCCTAAATCTGCGAGTTTCATTTTTCTTTTCCTGTATTAAGTACAACGTATGGCTAACCATTGATTATCAGGTCGTTTTGCCCTGATAAATGGTATTATGGCATTTTCAGGCAAATTTGCCCTGATAATAGATTTAAATTAATTTATTAAAATTGACCTGATACGTATTGTAAAAAATTGGATGATGCGAATTCTTAAAACTTAATAATATCAGCTATGTCGGCACAAAACAATCGTAAATTGCTGGATGAAGTTCGGGATTTCATGCGGCTTCGTCATTATTCGATCCATACCGAAAGAACCTATTGCGATTGGATAAAAAGATTTGTTAAATTTCACCAAATGAAGTCACGGGAGGATCTTTCAAATGGCGAAAAAAAGATCGAAGCGTTTTTGACCGATCTTGCAGTCCAGAGAAACGTATCTGCCTCCACCCAAAACCAGGCGATGAATGCACTGGTATTTTTATATAAACGGGTGCTGAAACTGCCGCTGGATGATGAAATCAATGCCGTTCGTGCCAAGAAAAAAGTAAATGTTCCGGTGGTCATGACCCGTGAGGAGACCGCCAGGGTCATCGCCCTGACGACTGGAACGCCACAGCTCCTCGTAAAGCTCATGTATGGCAGCGGGGTGCGCATATCGGAAGCGATCCGGTTGCGGGTGCAAGACATTGATTATGAAATGAAAACAATCACCATTCGCTCCGGAAAAGGCGCCAAGGACCGGATAACGACATTGCCGTCCTCCATCATCCCTTTTTTGCGGGATCATTTAACCAAAGTAAAAAGCATCCATGAAAATGATTTGGCCAAAGGTTATGGTGAAGTCCATATGCCCTATGCCTTGGCCCGAAAATACCCCAATGCCGCCAGAGAATGGGGCTGGCAGTACGTTTTTCCAGCCAGAACGCTTTCCATTGATCCGAGAAGCGGTGTTACCCGGCGCCATCATATCGATCCCAGCGTCATCAATAAGGCCATCAAAGCAGCGGCCGGCAAAGCCGGGCTGACCAAAAGAATCAGCGCGCATACCTTTCGGCACAGTTTTGCAACTCATCTTTTACAGCGTGGCAATGACATTCGGACCATCCAAGCACTTCTGGGTCACTCGGATGTTTCAACCACGATGATCTACACCCATGTCCTGCAGCAAGGGGGTCAGGGAGTACCAAGCCCTCTCGATGATCTTGATTGTTAATATCCCGTGTCTCAGCCCGAAAGTCCCAGGCCGCTATCCTTCCAGAATCTCAGCTCCTGTGCCAGGCTCGGATTCTGGTGAAAACCTCTTCGCTGGTAATAAATCGCCCCCTGCCTTGCTCACCGAAAAATAAAAAACCCCGCTCTCATTTTCGAGATGCGGGATTTCAATTCAAAAAAACCACGTTGATCCCTCCTTAAGGTTTAAAGGAGCACTTTTCAGTTCAAATCATGGCTGTTTTCGATTTAAGCAGTAGATTCAATCTATTATACGGGGAACTTTTGGGATGTAAATAGGGAAATAGGCAGATTGTAAAGGGGCAGCATTAGAAAGGATGAACATATGCCTAAAAAAAATTATAAAAATTGTTGTGTGTTCCGAGTTTGTTTTAACCCGGAACTCGAAACCCGAAACTCGCAACAAGTCGTGCAGGGCGGTACTCTGTGAAGAGAAAAAAATGGGGCTTACAAGGTAAGCCCCATTTTTATAGTATTTACCGTCGTTGTCGGTCGACCGAACTAGGCCGCATCTATATCGCGGCGGTCGGACATGTCCATCAAAACCCTTTCGCGGGCCTTGTCGATACCCAGCGCTTTACGTCTATTGTCGATATGGGCGATCATCAGCCGGGCTATTTCAAGCGGGTCTTTGGCAAAATCCCACTTGCCAAGTCCCATATCACCCAGTTCTTCAAAAATGTGCTTCTTGAACTTGGTGTTATCCACGATGGGGAAATGCACACCGAATATGGTATACACACCGGAAGCAACAAAGTACTGTCCGATGCAGATGGCTTTTTCACTCATCCACTCGGGGGCCGCTCCGGCGACCGGCAGGTCTGCAATGCTGTCGCCCAGACCGCCTTCGCGAACCATCTCGGAAGCGGCGATTAGAATGCGGCTGTTGTCCACGCAGGAGCCGATACCGAGTACCGGCGGCATACCGACGGTTTCACAGACTTCCCGCAATCCGGGACCGGCCAGAACGGCCGCTTCAGGGCTCGTCAGACCGGCCTTTGCAAGGGCAATCTGGGAACACCCGGTCTGGAGCACCAGCACATCATTCTTAATTAATTCCTTCACCAATTCAACATGGACGTAATCCTGTTTTACCCTGGGATTGGTGCAGCCCACCACCCCGGCTACGCCACGGATCCTGCCGTTGATGATGTTGTCGTTGAGCGGCCGGTACGAGGTTCGGAAGGAACCGCCGAGCATGTATCTGATATACTCGTGGGAGAAACCGTGAACACCGATGTTTTTAATCTGCGGGATTTCAATTTTGGCCGTGCGGTTTTTAAACCGGGTAATGGCCTTGATAACGACTTCGTCGGTACATTCCTTGGGTTCATGTTCGTGGAACTCGATATGGGTGGCCCCCTCGATGTGGCAGCGCGGATTGGTGGTGATCAGGTAAGTGCCGTAACAGTCGGCGACCTTGGCCAGCCCCTGTTTGATGCACTGCACGTCAACACACATGGCGTCCACGGCGCCCGTAACAAGAATGGCCTCGGTGGACATGAAGTTGCCGGCATGGGGAATACCGTGGCGCACCAGAACTTCCGCGCCCGAGCAGCACATGCCGACCAGGTTGATACCCATGGCTCCCGCTTTTTTGGATTCCTCAACCAGGGTTGATTCATTGACCGACTCGATCATGGACTCGAAAAGGTTGGGCTCGTGTCCGTGAATGATGATGTTAACATGGTCTTCTTTGAGCACGCCCATATTGACTTCAATGCTGATGGGCGACGGCGTGCCGAACAGAATATCGGAGATCTCGGTGGCCACCATGGATCCGCCCCACCCGTCTGCCAGAGCCGTCCGGCTGCACTGTTTGGTTATATTCGCATAATGCTGATCCACGCCCATATGGGTGCGATGAATCATTTCCATAATTTCGCGCATGGCACCCCGGGGAACGATACCAAGTTTGCGCCAGGTCTCCAGCGTCTTTTGGGGCACGCGCTGGGCAAAGGGGATTTCACCTTCCACCTGGGTGTAGGTCCGTTCCAGTTCTTCGTAGAGGTCATTGGCAATATCTTTTATTGCGCGACCCTCTATTTCAATGCCGATGGATTGGGCGACTTCCTCCAGTTTGATGGGGTCCTTGATCTTGTAATCCTGGATGTTACCGTTGACCACTTCCCGGAACAGGTCGAGCATGCTCATGCCATGGTCGGTATGGGCGGCTGCACCGGCAGCAACCATCCGGCCGAAGTTACGGGCCATAATGGTGTCGATGGTGGCACCGCAGACACCGACTTTGGCGTAGGGGTCTTTGGCGTTGAGCCGGCACGGTCCCATTGAACAGTGCTTGCAGCAAGCCGAGTCCGCTCCAATCGGACAGGGTTTCATATTCACGGCGCGGTCCCAGGCCGTTTCGACCCCGTCCCGGCGGGCCTTTTCCAGCATCTGAGCGGTGGCATCACAGGTTGTGAGATCCCGAATGTTGACTTCCTTTTTTTTCTTGATGACGGCGTTCTTTTTTTCCTCAGCCATTTTTTCTCCCTTCTTGGAAAGAATTAAATAAAACGTTTGTACTTATTTTTATAATAATTTCTATCTCTTATAAAAATAAAATGGGCACGGTGGTAATGCTAATGATAATGATTACTATTTACATTACATGGGCCGTCATCCTTTGTCAAGAAAAAATGAGAATATTTAAGTGTAATAATTACAACACATTACAGCATATCTCCGTTATTGAACTCGAAAAAAATAATTTTATGATTTTTGATTGAAAGAATGATCGATTTATATTATTAGCATTTCACCACAATAATAACCCCACAGCGCCCGGCTTCACTTTTTAGTGCTGTTTAATAGAACCGGTTCTACTAACGGGAGAGAGGAAAGGGTACAATGTCTGACAAATCGGTTAAAATCTTTTCACTCAGTACCTGCAGTCACTGTAAATCGACCAAAAAAATGCTGTCCGATTGCACGATTAAATACGAATTTGTCGATGTTGACTTGCTGCAAGGCGATGAACGCAAGGCGATACTGGAGGATGTGAAAAAATTCAACCCCAAGTGCTCCTTTCCCACCATCATTATCGGTGAAAAGGTCATCGTCGGCTTCAAGGAAAAAGAGATCAAGGAGGCTCTGGGACTGTAATGGATGCGCAAAAACTATATGAAATGATGAAAAAAGTGCAGGAACCCAAAGGGTATTATTTTAATCAGGACAGACAAAGAACCTTTGAGCTTCTCGAGGCGCTGATAACCAACAAAGAGCGTTACGGTTACATGGGTTGCCCCTGCCGGCTGGTTTCCGGAGACCGCGACAATGACAGGGACATTATCTGCCCGTGTGTTTACAGCGTACCGGACATCGAAGAATACGGCAGCTGTTACTGTAACCTTTACGTTTCAAAAGAGTGGAACGAAGAGAAAATTCCTCACGAATACGTACCGGAGAGAAGGCCACCGGAGAAGATAAAATTCTAGAAGCCATCTTAAAAATGCATTTAACGCTCATTGGCTGCGTTGTGAGCCTCCTTAAAATGCTCACATACTGCCGTGTATGCTGCGCTTTTTCGTCGGCTCACGCCTTGCCCTTGAAAGTGATCTACTATTTTTAAGATAGCTTCCAATAAATTCGGTGAAACCGAATTTATCCTCCAAAATCGTCAAAGGCAATCATTTCCGGTTCCACCCCGAGGCTGTCCAGCACATCCTGGACCGCTTTCATCATCATGGGCGGGCCGCAGAGGTAATACTCTATTTCGGTCGGGTCCTCGTGATTTTTCAGGTATGTGTTGTAGGCGACCTGGTGGATAAAACCGGTCAATCCTTGCCAATCGTCTTCCGGCTGGGGATCGGAGAGCGCAACATGATAAGAGAAGTTGTCGTAATTTCGGTCCAGTTCACCGAACTCCTTATCGTAAAACAGTTCAATTTTTGACCGGGCGCCATACCAAAAGGTCATTTTACGCCCGGTCTTTTCCGTCAGCAGCTGGTGGAAAATATGCGCCCGCATGGGTGCCATCCCGGCTCCACCACCGATAAAACACATTTCACGATCGGTTTCTTTCACAAAAAAATCCCCGTACGGGCCGCTGAGCATCAGCCTGTCCCCGGGCTTTAATGTGAACAGATATGATGATGCGACTCCGGGCGGTATGTCAGCAACTCCCGGCGGTGGTGTGGCTATCCGGATCGTAAATCGCAGCTCTTCTTCCGCCGGGGTGTTGGCCATGGAATAGGCCCTGTATACAGGCTCTTCGGTGCGGGCTTTTAACCCCCAGAAATCGAACCGATCCCACACCTTGCGGTAGGTTTCACCGACCACAATTTCGCGATACGCGCGTTCATACTCGGGAATGTCAATCTGAACGTAAGCGCCGGTGGTAAAATCCAGTGCTTCTCCGGGATCGAGCTTCAGTCGCAGTTCTTTGATGAATGAAGCCATGTTTTCATTGGCCACGACGGTTGCATGGTATTTTTTAATGTTGAAGATTTCGTCCGGGATGCGAATCTTCAAGTCTTCTTTGACCTTCAACTGGCAGGACAGGCGCACGTGATCGAGTTTTTCATTGCGGCTAAGGTGCGCCAACTCGGTCGGCAGGATGTCTCTTCCGCCTTCCTCGACCCGGCACTTGCACATGCCGCAGCTGCCTTTGCCGCCACAGGCTGAAGGCAATAGAATGTTGTTCTGGGACAGCGCCGTCAGAAGTGTGGTCCCGATCGGCACCTGAAAGGTTTTGTCCGGATTATCATTTATAACGACGCTGCGATCCCCCTTGATGACAACTTTGGCTTCTACGAGCAAAAGCGCGCAGACCAGAGAAATAATGACGCCAAAGAAGACAACGAGGCTGATAAGATAGATGTCCAGCAAAACTGTATCCTTTAGTTTTAGGTTTAAGGTTACGGAAATACTTCTATTTACAGATACTTAAAACTTAAAACCTAAAACTTAATACTCTTGTAAAAAGTTGTTTTTGACTTTTTACAAGGCCATCTAGTTTCTACAGAGAAATTCCCGCAAACAGCATAAACCCGATGGCCATCAGGCCGGTGGTGATCATGCTAATGGCAAATCCCTGCAGCCCTTCGGGCACATCGGCATACCGCAGCTTTTTCTGGATGGCTGCCATGGATATGATGGCCAGTGCCCAGCCGGTGCCTGAACCCATTCCGTAGACAACGGTTTCGGCGAACGTGTAATTTCGTTCAACCATAAATAGGGA
>DAOVBC010000215.1 GCA_030670715.1 Deltaproteobacteria bacterium
TAACGGCACATGAGTAAAACATCCAATACAAAACTTCCTGATTCCGCTGATTTTTCACCGATCCGGGTGATCGGCAGGGAACAGTTACAGCTCCTCTACCGAATTAGTGAACTTCTCTCCCGCGCCGGCCTTGAAGAAGCGCTGATGGAACAGATCCTGGATCTGGTCATCTCCTATCTCCAGGCAGAACGGGGATTATTTGCCCGTTATGACAGGCAGACCGATCATTTTAGTGTTGTCGCCGTACGTAATATTAGCCAGGACCATCTAACCGGGTTACAGTCGTTTTCTTCTGGTATCCTCCGCCAGGTAATCAGTGAAAAAAAGGCATGTCTGTATCATGATGTCCAGCAGGATCCCCAGATATCCCAGTTTAAAAGTATTCAGATTGAGAATATTAAATCTGTGATCGGTGTGCCGGTTTTCCATCAGGGGCAGATATGGGGTGTTATTCTGGTCGACAGTACCAGCCAGAGGCAGCAGTTTACTAAAGAAAATCTGTTTTTTCTGGAATTCCTGGCCAATCTTTTTACTCTGGTCCTCGATAAAATCATGACGATGGATGACCTGCAGAATGAAAATCTGATCCTGCGCAGACAATTGAAGCAAATGCCGGCCGTACCTGATATGATTGGAGAGAGCCCGGCGATGAGAAATTTATACCAGCTTCTGCAGCGTGTGGCTCAAAGTGATGTTTCCGTTCTTTTGCAGGGTGAAAGCGGCACCGGCAAGGAACTGGCAGCGCGGGCAATCCATAAACTGGGTAAACGGCAGGATAAACCGTTTATGGCACAGTTTTGCGGTTCCATTCCCGAAACCCTGCTGGAAAGTGAACTGTTCGGTTATAAAAAAGGGGCGTTTACCGGCGCCTATGCCGATAAAAAAGGACTATTTGAAGTAACTGATCAGGGCACTTTTTTTCTGGATGAAATTGCCGAAATTTCTATGCCATTGCAGGCTAAATTATTACGAGTATTGGAGAACCAGGAGATTATTCCCCTGGGCAATACACGGATGAAAAAGGTGGATGTACGGATAATCGCTGCCACCAACAAGAATCTGAGTGATATGGTAGAAGCGGGGACTTTTCGCCGCGATCTGTTTTACCGGCTGAACGTATTCCCGATCACTTTGCCGCCCCTGAGGGAAATGCGGGAGGATATCCCCTTGCTTGTCAATCATTTTCTTGGCAAATACGGCCGCCCGGGGCAAGGTATTATGCCGGCGACACTGCGAAACCTGGAGCGTTATACCTGGCCTGGTAATGTCCGGCAGCTCGAAAATGTACTGCAACGTGCCATCATTCTCAGCGATGACGCAAAAATCTCTCCCGAACATATCGTGCTGGAAGATAGCCGGGATGTCGCTGATTTTAAAGGCCACCTCCATGATTTTGAATTGCTGCTGCTGAAAAAAAGACTGCAGGAATTCAATGGTAACCGGACACAAACTGCCCGCTCACTCGGTGTGTCGGTAAGATGGGTGCAGCTGAAATTAAAAGAACTGGAATACCAAAACACAACTTAAAATGCCTGATAATGTGGATAAACAGATTCTCTTTGACCGTTTCAGGATTGAAGAATGTCTGAAAAAAGACACTGTCAGCAGTGTCTTTAGCGCCTGGCACATCCATCTCGATAAAAAAATCCTGCTGAAGACATTGAATGTGTCGGAAATCGATGACCGTGAGTGGCTGGAACGTTTCCGACGGGAAGCAAAAGTACTTGCCCGTCTGGATCATCCCAATATTATCCGTATCCTCGATTTCGGATCGGATAAAACTGTCTATTATATTTCTTTTGAATATTTTGAGAGTCGAAACTTACGTCAGATTTTCCAGAGGAAGACTCTTTCGCATGCGCAAAAGCGCGAAATTCTGATCCAGCTGCTCCGCGGGCTTGATGCCGCCCATCACAACGGTATCATCCACCGCGATGTCAAACCGGAAAACATTCTGGTCAACGATGATTTAAAGGTAAAACTGGCTGATTTTGGACTGGCCTTTACGGCTGGAGAAAGCAAGTTAACCAGCAAAACATCACTGATCGGTACACCGGCCTATATGTCACCGGAGCAGATCCGCGGTGAAAGGTTGAATGAAAAAACCGATCTTTTTTCTGCCGGTATTGTGGCCTTTGAGATGTTCCGCGGCTATCATCCCTTTCTCGGCAGGGATGTGAAAACTACGATTAATAATATTCTTAGTTTTGATCATCGGTCAATTGCCGAAAAACTTTCCGCTGATGACCCGCACGTTATCGCCGATCTGCTACAATCGTCGCCTTTACTAAGACCGTCTTCAGCCGGAAACGCCCTGGAGAAACTGGGTATCAGCCCGGATGAAAACAGGATAAATCAATCACAGAAAACAAAACGCGGCAAAAAGGTTTATCAATACGCTGTGATTATATTCCTGATCATCCTCCTTGTATTTACCGTATATATCCTGTATCCTGACCCGGACCATGGACCGGCAAATCAATCGGACAAAATCCCGGAGTCTCCCCCCAATGAATTGACAAGTACCGATACAATTGCCGGTATTCCGCTTAGTGAAAAAGAAAAAAAACTGTCTGATAAAATTCACGAATCCGGATCGGCAAGTGATCAGGCTAGCGGTGAAACGACCGGCCTGAAATCCGGGAACCTCTTCCTGTTTTCAGATCCAGCCAGTGATGTTTATATTGATTTTCAATATCAGGGAAAAACACCGTTTCGCATACCCCTGAAAATACCGGCCGGCAGACACCTGCTTAAATTAACGCATGAGCGTTTTCCTGACTATCTGGAGGAAATTGAAATTGGTCCGGGTCAAACAAGAATTATCGATTATAATCTGGATACACTGTTCGGCTATCTTTCCTGTCAGATCTATCCGTGGGGGATGGTACTGGTTGACGGTAAACTGATCGGGGAAACACCCCTACCGCAACCGGTCATGTTAACCCCGGGCAAGCATCTGATCACTATTGAAAATCCAGGTTATCAGGCGCTGAGCGATTCGCTGGTCATCGCCCGGCAGGAAACCACCTTTTTCAAGGTGAATCTTGAGAAAAGAGCCGGGCAGAATTAAACAAACGGTTAATGGAGAACTACGATGTCAATGCGTTTGATTTGGGTACTATTGTTATTGGTCTTCTCTGCGCTTCCCGTCGCCGCCCAGCCGCTGTCGGCCGAAACCGAAAAGCTAAATGCGCTCTTTCAGGAATTCCGTTATCAGGAAGTCATCCGTCAGGGTGAAGGAATGCTCGATCAAAACCCAAACTTACCGGTGATGGAAAAATGTGAAATTCTGCGTCTTTTGGCCCTGTCTTATTATGCTCGGCAGGATATGCAGGGCGCCCTTAAAAATTTTTCAGAGATTTTAAAACTGGACAGTAATTATCGTCTCGACCCTATTGAAAATTCTCCTAAAATTCTGGCTTTTTTTGAAGAGATACACCACCAGTTTCATGAATCCGGACAAGCGCTCACACAGCAAAAAGATGACAGTCTGATGGTTGCATCTACCGTCGTGCTGACTGACAGTCTGGAAAAGGCCGCTTTCCGCCGCATGGCTCTTTCCTTCGTCCTACCGGGCTCGGGGCAGATCTGGCGCGGGGAAAAGACAAAGGGATGGCTTATGCTGGGGGGAAATTTCGCGCTGCTGGGTGCTTCCATTTACTTTGCCGCTGAAACAAACCGTCTCAATGATCAATACCTGCAGGCAACCGACCGGGATGAAATCTCCGCCGCCTATGATGAGTATAACCAGGCATATCAAAAGAGAAATCTGGCCCTGGCCGGTTTCGTGGTTTTATGGCTGTATACCCAGATTGACTTTCTGTTCTTGTCGCCGACCTCAGACCAGCCGGCGCAGGTTAGCTGGTATCCGACAGTAGACAGATCGGGACGAGCGGCATTCACCATCGCTTTCACGCTTTGAAAAACCTGCATATTTTACACCTACTGCGAATATTTTTCGTACTATTTTGTGATCACTTACTTCATATCAGATACGCATCTTCCCGCAAACGCCCGCTAAAAGGGGCTTTCTAAAGGTCCACCATACCTGGATTTTCTGGCACTATTTTTGACTCTATAAGTAGCGGAAGTCCATGTCAGAAAATCATTCCGGAGGTAACCATGTCATCGCTACGATTGTTTTTTTCCATATTTATGGTTTGTATCCTTGCTTTTTCCGGTTTATATGCCGGCAATTTGCAGGGTGTTGTGCATGATGCGGAAAGCGGAACGGCTATCGCTGCCGCCCAGGTGTTTGCCCTTACCTATACTGCAGAAGGGGATTCGCTGTTTTATGCAGGCCAGACCGGAGAGGACGGCCAGTATATGATGAGCGATTTGGCGCCATATTCGTATGTGGTCTGGTGTCAACACCCGGATTATCTTCCGCTGAAAGTAAATGATATGGTGGTCAGTGAGAATGCCAGTCTTTCACTTGACTTTACCCTCGATCGTGTTCATCATCCGGATTATGATACGCGTCTATCGGGAACTGTTTACAGCGCACCGGAGATGCTGCCGGCCTTTATACCTCTGGTCGGCGCATCTGTTACAATCTACAACAACAACAGCCGCTATCAGACACAGAGTAATGACGAGGGTCGCTATACCTTTCACAATATTCCGCCAGGAGACTACAAACTCACAGCTAACGCTCCCCATCACCAGCCTTACGAGCATACTGATATTATTTCCGTAATGGAAGGCGACTATATCGATAATCTTGATATCCATCTCATCCCGTTACCTTATCCAAACACCTCAACGGTTTTTGGTACGATCACTGGTCCTGCAGATAACACACCGGTCTACCCGGCTTATATAACAGTTATTCCCCTCTATTATACCATGACCGATATCCCGGAGCCGGTTGAACCGGAAATCTATGCGGTGATCAATAATCCTGACGGTAGTTAT
>DAOVBC010000078.1 GCA_030670715.1 Deltaproteobacteria bacterium
ACCCTATCGCAGGGGACAGTTATACTGGTTTCCAATGAAGTCGGCAGCGGCATCGTGCCGGAAAACAGTTTGGCAAGGTTCTTTCGCGATGCGACCGGGTTTACAAATCAGTCCATCGCCACTGTTGCAACCACTGTTATCAGGATGGTTGCCGGGATTCCGGTGAAAATAAAGTAATCGGTTAACCCGGATATTCCTGTGAAATACCCGGGTTGAGTCAGTTGAGTCGGTTGAGTCGGTTATTCAGGTGAACCCTTACGTTTCGCACCTGTGATTGGTAATCGATTCCCTTATATGGTTCATTCTAAGTAAAATTAGATGTGAATTGGCCTATTAGTAATTAAAGCACCAGTTTAGATGGGGAGTGTATTGCTACGGTAATTCCTGAAAATAATCGCGTCACTGAATCCGACTTAACCGACTCAACTGACTCAACCGACTCAACGGATATAACCGACTCAACTGACCCAACTGTCTCAATTGACAAAACCTGTTTATGAAAAACCTCATTGCGGCCATACAGTTTATAACGATCCTGCCTCTGGGAAAGTCAAAAACATTTGATCCTGAGGGCATGGTTCCATTTTTTCCGGTCGTCGGGTTGTTGATCGGTCTAATGGTGGCCATTCTGGATAGACTATTTTTACTGGTATGGCCGGTTACAGTTGCCGCGCTTCTGGATGTTTTTGTGCTGATTGCAATTACAGGGGCGTTTCACCTGGATGGGCTGGGAGACTCAGCAGACGGACTGTACGGTCACCGCAGCAGGGAAGATGCCCTTAAGATCATGAAGGACAGCCGGATCGGTGTGATGGGTCTGGTGGCCATCATATGCTGTCTGGCAGCCAAGTGGGCCGGTATAGCAGGACTGGAGAACTCCCGCGGATTGCTGCTGGTGATCATTCCGGCCTATTCCCGCGCGAGCATATTGTTCGGTATCAGACTGCTGCCCTACGGTAGACCCGGGGGCGGTACCGGTAAGTCTTTTTTTAAGAAAAAGCACAATATATATTCTTTCTGGGGATTGATTCCGCCGGTGGTGCTGTCATTTTTTCTCGGATGGCAGGGAGTGCTGCTGAACATTATATTTGTTTTAATCGTCTTTACTGTTCTTTATTATTACAAAAGAAAAGTAAACTGCATCACCGGCGATATGCTGGGAGGCATGACTGAGGTTACCGAAGCCGGTTTGTTTCTTCTCGTTTCGATGGGGGGGATTTTCTGAAAAAATCGAAAGGACTTTAACATCCGCAATATTTATGCATCCACCCCTGAAAAAAGCCTATAAAGGAAAATTTCCTTTTCGACTGGGTACCACCTCCTTCATCTATCCGGACGGCTATGTTGCGAATATCCGATTGCTGGGGCCGTATCTGGATGAAATTGAAGTGTTGCTTTTCGAAAGCAGCACGCCCGACTGCTTTCCCAACCGGGAAGAAATCAAGGAAATGTCCCGCCTGGCCGAGACTTACAGTCTCGCCTATAATGTGCATCTGCCGCTTGATTTAATCCCCGGAGATCCGGATCCTGCTGTTCGCCGGCATGCTGTGGAGGTACTAAAACAGGTATTCGATTTTGCCGCTCCACTGAATCCCACAACCTTCACCCTCCATCTGCCGTATACTGCAAAATCTGATCACATCGAAGACTTAAAAAAATGGCAGGATCGTATCCGTCAGTCTCTGTCCCAAATCATCGGTACGGGTATCATGGGCCGTTCAGTCTCCGTTGAGACCCTGGACTATCCGATCGATTGGATCGCTGAAATTATCAGGGACTTCAATTTAACGATATGCCTGGACACCGGTCATATGCTGCTGAGGGGTTTCGAAATAGAAACAGTATTTCAGCAGTATCGACACGATATTGCCATTATTCATCTTCACGGCGTAAAAGACGGTCATGATCATGTTTCACTCGATCATCTGTCAGAAAAGGACTGCGGGTTGATCATCGGGTTGTTAAAACAGTTTAGCAAAAGTGTCTCGCTGGAAGTTTTTTCCTATGACCATCTGGCGGCATCTTTAAGGTTCCTTGAAAAAATATGGGAAAAGTACTAACCTGATTGAGCGATGACACTCTACAAGCTATCTCATAAACACATCTAACGCCCAATAACAGCGTTGCGGACCTCCTTAAAATGCTCACATACTCCCATGTATGCTGCGCTTTTTCGTCGGTCCGCGCCTTGTTCTTGAACGTGATCTGCGTTTTTGAGATAGCTTGTAGTGTCGTGTCCCGTATATAACTTATAAAATAGTCTCGGGTCATGGGATTTTCTGAGAGGGGTTATGCATCAACATAACCCCTCTCAGAAAATATTATAACCGGCTATTTAAAAAACTTAATTCAGGGGCAGTACACTTGAAAACAGTTCTAATAAATGGAGGAGCTAAGTTATGAACATTCTGACCCATGAAAAAATAAACCGGGAATTGTGCGGGCAGCCGCTGGCGATTGAAGACGGCTACAGCCGGGTGGAACTAAAAACAGCACAAAACATGGCCGTTGATGATTTCGACCTGGTGCACGGTGGATTTATCTTTGGTCTGGCCGATTATGCTGCGATGATAGCCGTCAACCATCCGAACGTTGTCCTGGGTGGAGCCGACGTAAAATTTTTAAAACCGGTGAAAGTGGACGAAAGCGTCATTGCCGAAGCAAGAGTCGAAGAGCAGTCGGGAAAAAAGCACATCGTTCCCGTGATTGTTAAAAACGGCGATGAAACCGTTTTTAAAGGAACTTTTACCTGTTTTGTACTGGATCAGCACGTTTTCTGTTAGTCGGTTATATCCGTTGGGTCGGTTGAGTCCGTTAAGTCGGATTTGGTGACGCGATTATATTCAGGTATTAACTCAAGTTGTGCCCCCCCATCTAAACTGGGGCTTTAATTATAAATGAGTTAATTCACATCTAATTTTCTTAGAATGAGTCATATGAGGGGATCGATTACCAATCACAGGGGCGATACTTGAGTATTAACTAGAATAACCGACAGAACCGACCAAACCGACTCAACAGACTCAACCGACAAAACTGATTTGCCCGGTACCATAAACCACAAGGGAATTAAGTGTTGAGATCCTGAGAAATGACTGAATCCGGAAACGATATATACGATTTCGTTATCATCGGCTCGGGTTTTGGCGGCAGCGTCAGTGCTCTGCGGCTGGCCGAGAAAGGCTATTCGGTGGCCATTCTGGAGACCGGCCGGCGGTTTGGGGACAAAGATTTTCCAAAAACCAACTGGAATGTTTTTAAATCCATCTGGCTGCCCTTTTTACGCTGTTTCGGTATATGGCGCATCAGCTTCCTGTCGGATGTTATGATTTTGAACTGGGCGGCCGTCGGCGGGGGAAGTCTGGGGTATGCCAACACGCTGCTTGAGCCGCCCGATTCATTTTTTGAAAACCCCCAGTGGTCCGGCATGAACAACTGGAAGAATGTCCTTTCCCCGCATTACCTCACAGCCAAAAGAATGCTTGGCGTCACCTGTGTAACGGACCTGACACCGGCAGATGAGGTCATGCAGAAAGTCGCTTCAGACCTGGGCCGCAACCACACCTTTAAGCTTCAAGACGTGGGGGTGTTCTTCGGGGAACCGGAAAAAACGGTGCCGGACCCTTATTTTGACGGCCGCGGGCCGGAGCGCACCGGCTGCTGTCATTGCGGCGGTTGTATGGTCGGTTGCCGATACAATTCAAAAAACACCCTGGTTAAAAACTATCTGTACCTTGCTGAAAATCTGGGTGTTGAAGTGTTCCCGGAAACAAAAGCCACATTGATTCGAGAGGATACCGACGGCGGATACCTGGTGGATACGGTTCAATCGACGGCCTTTATTGCCGGCAGGCGACGCACATTCAGAGGACGGCAACTGGTGATCGCGGCGGGGGTTCTGGGTACGTTGCGGCTTCTTTTGCGATGCCGTGAAAAAGAAACCCTGAAAGGGTTTTCACCTATACTCGGTGCACGGGTGCGGACAAACAGCGAATCTCTTACCGGTGTTTCAGCAAGAAACGATGATATCGATTATTCCAAAGGCGTTGCAATCACTTCCAGTTTCTATCCTGATAATGTTACCCATATCGAGCCGGTACGTTTCCCCGCCGGTTCGGAACTTATCGGCTTTCTAATCGCAACCATTTTTACTGAAAATGCCCCGCCGCTCATCCGTCCCTTGAAATGGCTCCAGGCGATAATCCGACACCCGCTCGATTTCCTGAGAACCCTGTGGCCGTTCGGCTGGGCCAGGCGCAGCGTTATCCTGCTGGTTATGCAAACCCTGGAAAACAGCATCCGGGTTTACCGCAAGCGTCGATGGTGGTGGCCGTTTCAAAAAGCGCTCGTTTCCGAGCGGGAAGATAAACGTGTAAAAGTTCCGGTTTGCATCCCGCAGGCCCAGACAGCCACAAAGATACTGGCCGAAAAAATGGACGGTATCGCCCAGAATTCCATCAACGAAGTTCTGCTAAATATTGGAACTACCGCACACATTCTCGGCGGTTGCGCTATTGGACCGAATCCGCAATCCGGTGTGATCGACGGACAAAACCGGGTGTACGGACACGAGGGAATGTACGTTGTGGACGGGTCCATGATACCAGCCAACCTGGGCGTCAATCCGAGCCTGACAATTACGGCCATGGCCGAGCATGCCATGAGTCATATACCGCATAAAAAGAAAACTGATTGATCTGGCATTTTATTTACCGGGAAAAATTCGGGTATCGCCTTGAGCTGCCGTTATCGATTAGATGCTGGATGCTGGTATCTGGATACTCGATATAAAAAGGGAATTATCCTTATTTTATCCAGCATCGAATATCCAGTATCGAGTATCCTATAGATTAAGGCATAAATGTTCGATTTCACGATTACGTCATACCAGGTTACTGCCTATCGGGATTAGAAACCAAATGCCTGGATTAAAATTATATACCAGCAACCGCCTCGAAATTCTTGTTGAGCGTCTGGCGCAGATTGTTCGGGAACCACCGGCTTCTGCTTTACAGCCCGAAGTTGTCGTTATTCAGAGCCGGGGTATGGAGCGTTGGATCTCAATGGCACTTGCCAACCACAATGGCATCTGTGCCAACATGTCATTTCCATTTCCTAACGCGTTCTTACAAAAAATATTTCAGCAACTGGCTCCGGACCTGCCTACTGATTCACCTTTCGATCCGGCGATATTGACCTTCAGGATCATGAAGACCCTCCCATCTTTACTGGACCAACCTGAATTTCGCAGCTTGAAAACTTATCTTACAAACGATGACCGACAAATAAAACTCTACCAGCTTTCCGATAAAATTGCCGATATGTTTGATCAGTACCTGGTTTTCCGGCCCGAGCTTATCTTTCGCTGGGAAGCCGGAAAAAACGGAGACATGCCGGATAACTTCTGGCAGGCTGCATTGTGGCGGGCACTTGTGAAGGGCAAAAAAACCCTTCACCGGGCATACTTACAGAAAACCCTTCTGGCTCGCATGACAGATCTTCCCGCGGATCAGATAGATATCCCCGCACAGGTGTCGGTTTTTGGCGTATCTTATTTACCACCGTACCACCTGCAGGCCTTTGTCGCTATTTCTCGCATCACAAAGGTAAACTTTTTTCTCTTAAACCCCTGCCGGGAATACTGGGCCGATATTTACTCCGATCGGGAGATCCGGCGGTGGGTCAAAAGATTTGCCATAGGAGAGGGGCGGATGGATGACTTTCACCTGGAAAAGGGCAACTCTCTTCTTTCGTCCATGAGCAAGCTCGGCAGGGATTTTTTTGCACTGATCGGCGAATATGACTGTGAAATAGACGAGCGTTTCGAAGATGTACCTTGCAGCGACATGCTCTCCTGCATTCAGTCCGACATACTGAATTTAAATGAACGTAATTCATCCAGGTATACGCAGCCGGAGGCCGGATCCGACCCATTGACGACATTGATGCCGTCGCCCGTAGCCTCCCGGAAATGTCTGACCGACGACACATCGATACAGATATACTCATGTCACAGTCCGATCAGGGAACTCGAGGTGCTGCATGATCATCTGCTGGCCATGTTTTCAGAGGACACCGCGTTGATTCCCAAAGATGTCATCGTTATGGCGCCGGATATAGAATCATATGCACCGTTTATCGATGCGGTGTTCGGGACACAGCTCGATAACGCTTTATCCATTCCGTACAGCATCGCAGACCGGGGTACAGCAAAAAAGAGCCCTGTCTTCCTGGGATTTATGGCTCTACTCGATTTAAAGAACAAACGATTCGGTGCCAACCAGATATTGATCCTGCTGCAGTTGCCTGGTGTTAAGGAACGTCACGGAATCACATCGTTTGACCTGGACATAATTGAGCGCTGGGTCCGAGATCTTAATATTCGCTGGGGTCGCGACGCAGCAGATCGGCGGGAAATCGGCCTGCCGGAATTTTCCGCTAATACCTGGAGGGCAGGACTGGACCGAATCTTAATGGGTCTGGCAATGCCGGGGTATGACAAACATATGTTTTCCGACATACTTCCGTATGATCACATCGAAGGCGGTGATACGCAAATCCTGGGAAAGTTTCTCCATTTTCTGGAGCATGTGTTTCAATGGGCGACTGATCTTGAACAACCGAGAGCACTGCGGGCCTGGCAGGCCACCCTCATCGATCTGCTCGAACAGTTTTTCCATCTTGGTGAAAATACGGAGCAGGAGGTTCAGCTGTTACGAAATACCCTGGAGCACTTCGGGCAAATGGAGAAACTGGCCGGGTATGATGAAAATATCGAACTGGAAGTCGTCCGGGCAAACCTCGTGAACCGCCTCGAGCGAATGCACCACGGCTCCGGTTTTATTGCAGGGGGGGTGACATTTTGCGCCATGGTTCCCATGCGATGCATTCCATTTAAGGTAGTGTGCCTGATCGGGATGGACAATGATGCCTTTCCAAGGGATACAAAACCCCTCGAATTTGACCTTATCCGCCGTCATCCCCGGCCCGGTGATCGCTCCAGAAGAAAAGACGATAAATACCTTTTCCTGGAAGCCATGATTTCTGCGCGCCGGAAGTTTTACATCAGCTATGTCGGCCAGAGCATCCAGGACAACACCCCGATTCCGCCTGCTGTTCCGGTGAGTGAGTTGATCGATTATATCAAACAGGGATTCGGATTATCGGAGGAGAATATCGTCACCCGCCATCCGCTGCAGGCATTTTCTCCCGACTACTATCGAAGCGACGAATCGAAGCTGTTCAGTTACTCAAAAGAAAACCTGACCGCTATTCGCAGTATGGGAAAAAGAAAGGCGCCGGCTGCGTTCATTTCCAAGCCGCTGTCAAAGCCGTCAAAAGAGTGGAAAAACCTCCAGATCGAGCAGTTGTGCCGGTTTTTCAGTCATCCTGCAAAATTTTTCCTCCAGAACCGGCTCGGCCTGTACCGGAAAGAGGGGACACCCGTTTTTGAGGATAAAGAAAATTTCAACCTGGATGCGCTCAGTCGGTATCGGATCAGCCAGGATCTGTTAAAAACCAGATCAAACGAAATGAACATGGGAGAATACTTTGAAGTTCAATCAGCAACGGGTGAACTGCCCCAGGGAAGCCTCGGCCGGATACTGTATCACGAACTGGACCGAGAAACAGAGGCTTTCGCGAAAAGATTAGAAATCGAGGTTCAGAACATGCATCCCAGCCGGCAGGAGTTTGATCTGCAACTATCCGATTTTAGATTGTGCGGCGAGCTGTCCGATCTTTATCCCGCCGGTCGCGTGCAGATAAGGTTTGCCCGCAGAAAAGCCAGAGATCTTCTAACGACCTGGATCAACCATCTTGTGTTAAATATCGACCGGGAGCTCGGGCTTTCGCCCTTGACGACACTCGTGTGCCGGGATTCGATTACACGATTCGAAGCCGTGGAAAATCCCGCTAACATATTGAAAGATCTTCTGGGATATTTCTGGGAAGGTTTAACAGTGCCGATACACTTTTTACCCGAAACCTCCTGTGAATTTGTTAAATTGATCCATAACGGGGGAAAGACCGTGACGGAGGCGCTAAACAGGGTCCGTAATATGTGGTTCGGCAGCGAATTTCATCGCGGCGAGTCACAGGATCCGTATTACAGGTTGTGTTTTGACAGGGCAGATCCGCTTGACGACCGGTTTCGGGAACTGTCCCAGAAGATCTTCAGCCAGTTGTTTAAGCACACAGAGGAAATTATTACTTAGGTTTCGCACACTCTTTTCAAGCCGGAGCTTTGAACAGCGAAGCATTGCGCCCAATCGAAGGTGTGAACCGGGTTCTGTGAAAAATTCAACCTCTGTTTTTTTTATATCCGGAAAAGATCCAGATGCCGCCCCACAAAACGACAATCGGGCCCACTCCGAAATACAGAAAAACACGAATATCCTGAAGTCGCCAGGGTTCATGGTAGGCTGCAGAAAGCAACAGCCAGATTACTGAAAGTACCACCGCCAGTCTCAATCGGCCCGACAGTATGGCAGGAGTCTTTCGGGCGTCCGTACCGGACGGAGACGAGGACTGTTTCCTGGACATCAGGCGAGGAAGAAAGAGAATGGCCACGATGATGAGAAGAATCAGCAGGATTTCCTGAATCCCTGAGAACATGTTACTCCTTATGTAAATCGGTCTTAGCCTTACATCAACGCGCCTGTGTGTA
>DAOVBC010000055.1 GCA_030670715.1 Deltaproteobacteria bacterium
TCCTGTCAAAAGTGGTGCTCACCGAACCGGTGACCGACAACCAGGCTTATGGGGAATCGATCGGCAGTCTGGCCTCGCTGATCGGCGGCGGCAAACCCATCCTTCAGCGCTTCGGCGATTTAAAGCGCGGCAGGCGCAGCACCTGGCACCGGGTGCAAAAGGGATACATCGAACCGAGCCTGAACGATGTCGTCTGCGGGGATATCGCCATGGCGCTGCCCGAAAGGATTTTGACCAATATTATCGAAGGGCTGGAAAAGCTGAATTCCGTTATCCCGGGCGTTTCCAACGACGAAACCCTTTTGTACGCACCGGAAATAAAATTTTTCGCCACCCAGATCGAGACGACAGGCGATCTGGAAACGAAGATAAGGGGGATGTATGTCGCCGGAGACGGCCCCGGGGTGGCCGGAAACATCGTCTCCGCCAGCGCCACCGGCCTGATCCCCGCCAAGGCGATCATCGCCGGACTATAGTACTGCTGTGAAGTAAATTACATAAAATTCTTTCATTTATTTCCCAATATTTCAAACCCCTTACCTCACTCTATTTTCTAACTATCTAAAATTTCAGCATTTTTATAATCCGTCCAATCTGGCACACTCTATGCTACTGAATAGATTGAATCTTTATTCAAATCCTATCTGCCGGAGTTCTGATTAAGATGGAATCCAAGAAACTTATTTGTGACCAGTGCCGTGAGTCTCAGAACATATTGCATGATTCTTTTACGGGTTTGTGGGAAATGCCGATCGGACACGCATCTATCAGCAATACGTCCTGGGAATATCTTGAAAAGACCTGGCGGGAAATCCACCGCCAGGATTGTCAGGAAAAGATATTGACTCAATAAATTGAGTCATATCCAATCGATATGAATTACAAATGTAGCTAATTCATATCGTTATAATATCAGGTTCGGGCGACTCCATGACGAATGGCTCAAACGAACCACCTTATTCTGTATAGCCGGGTTAACATCAACCCGGCTATTTTTTTAGATTGAGATTCACTAGAAGTGGTTTCAAAACCTCAGATCGCGTCCAAAGACAAGGCGCGAGTTGATGAGAAAGCGCAGCATACACGGTAGTATGTGAGCATTTCGAAGAAACTCGCAATGCACCCTTAAATATTTAAAATTGATGCTGAATCCCGCTTCGCGGGGCGATGCACCTTAGTGTAATAGAATTGGTGCTGAATCCCGCTTCGCGGGGCAACGCAGTATTTGGGCGTTAGATGGAGTTTTGAAACCACTTCTAGTCAGGCCTGTGTTCCCTTTTTACCCGATAAGGAAATAGGTCTTTCGCTTTGACATCGCCGCGTTAAAATGCAAAAAGATCTTAACCCGCTTATTTCACGAGCTGCATTCGCTCATTTGCAAGGCATTCAAGGGTGCAGCTGTATTAGAATACCGCAAGCCCTTGATAACGCAGCAAATAAGCGAATGCGGCTCGCCCGAAGGGTGAATATTTTTCAGCTTTTTTTCAAACAACCAATGTTTAAAGTGTAACCGCAGGATTAACAGTAAAATATAGTTTAACGCCCTGATTTCATGTTTATTTTCGGCTTTGCTGAAAAATATTCATGAAATATGCGGGTTAAATGCAATCTGTGAGATTTGAACCGGTATAGCAAAAGGAGAAAATCATGGCATCATTCACAGATCGGATGATACGGGCAGCAAAACTGGATGTAAACCTCTATGAAGAGGTCGAAGCGGACAAAGGCGCCATGGGGCAGGCCATGGGGGTGGTCATTCTTTCCAGTGTTGCCGCGGGGGTAGGCACAATCGGCACGACAGGGATAAAGGGACTTTTTCTCGGAACCATAGTTGCCCTGGTGGGATGGTTTATCTGGGCGTTTCTGACTTATTTTATTGGAACCAGGCTGTTACCTGAACCACAGACAAAAGCAGACCATGGGGAGTTGCTGCGCACCATCGGATTCTCCAGTTCACCGGGAGTGCTGCGTGTTTTGGGAATCATCCCCATGCTGGGCGGAATCCTCAATTTCATAATCGGCATCTGGATGCTGGTGGCGATGGTCATTGCCGTCAGACAAGCACTTGATTACAAAAGTACTTGGCGCGCTGTCGGAGTCTGTTTTATCGGTTGGATTGTTCAGTTCGCCATTTTCGCGTTGTTTTTTGGGTTAGTAGGGGGATTCGGAGCAGCACAGGGGTAATTCACATTTATCGTCTTTTCGGCAGTCTCAAAATGAACGGAATGGCCATCAGCCCAAGCAGAGCGCTGACGAAATAGGTGGCCCTGAGGCCGATCAAGTCGCCGAGGAAACCGACCACCACGACAATGGCCGAACGGGCAATAAACGATATCATCATAAAAAAACCGTTGGCGGTGGAGGGGCTGCTTTTAGCGTGTTCCTGAATCAGGGCCAGCATGACCGGCGTGGTTGAAAGCACTGTGAATCCGACAAACAGAAGCGCTCCAAAACGAAGCCAGCCTCCCAGCCAGACAAACAACAGCAGGCTGAGCGGCGCACCCGTCAGAGAAATCAGTAAAATCCTGCGGCGACCGAAGCGGTCGCTGAAAGACCCGGCAGCGAGAACCCCGGCTACACCGGCGGCTTCGAAAACGGTGAGACCGATCCCGGCCAGCCACAGATTTCCGGTCTCCAGTTGGATATAGGTCGGTAGAAAGGTGGCCACCGATGCGTGCATGAAACCGCGGAAAAAGAGAATGGCGGTCAAAGGCACCAGTAAAAATCGCATCTCGCGCCATGTCTGTCTCACCGACGAAGGTTGTCTTTGATAGTCATCTAAGGCGACATCCCGCAGTCGCAGCAACAGCCAAAAGGATGCAACAATCCCCACAATCATGACAGGATAAAACCCTTCAAGACCTAACAGGGAAACCGTTCCGACAGCTGCCAGCGGGCCGACGGCCCTGGCCAGCTCGCCGCCGGTCATGAAAAAACTCATCCCCTTACCCTTTTGGGAACCGGACAGCCGGGAGATCATCACCGGTGAAGGGACGTGAAAAATGGAAACACTGATTCCGGCCATAAGAAGCAGAATCAGCAGGACACCGTATGTGGGCGCCAGGCCGATGAGACTCATGGTGACGGCCGTCACCATGGGTGCCAGAGTAACGAAATATCGTACACTGATTCTGTCCGCCAGAGTGCCGATGTAAGGATTCAGCAGCGCCGGCAGCTGCATCACCGTGGTAAGAAAGCCGGCCTGGGTCAGGGACAGGGAGAGTTTTTCGATCAGAAGCGGAAGAAGCGGTGCCAGAAAACTCGAATAAACATCGTGAACAAAGTGGCAGATGGAAAGCGCCAGTACACTTTCAGTCTTAAAGCTGTTGGCTGTATCCGATTTTTGTTTTTTATGCGTGATGGTGGTTTTGGCGGACATTCCTCTGTGGTTGGTTGATAATAGTAGGTAGTTGTTGGTTTTCAGTTGTCAGTGAACAACATTAGAGGAAAGATACTCGATACTGGATACTGGACCAAAGATCAACCCATATCATGCTTGCGATTTGCGCATGCCCTTTGCATTTGATCATCCTGCAGCTTGTATCGTTTTTCCTGCATCCAGTATCCAGAATCGAGTATCGAGAATCACGTTGCAAATCTCTTATTTACGATTAACGCTATGGGGATTGTTGATATAAAATCGCTCGTCTGTCACTTACCCGTTACCCGTGATATAATTCTCATCCAGTCTCCCCTCAACGGTCGGCAATACTTCAATATCAGGGGGATCGAACCCGAAAACAAGCTCTAGAAACCGCATCGTAATGCGAAAGGTAGCCCCCCACAGGCGTTCGGTTTCTCCCCGGTCCTGGTGTACGAAGCAGCGAAAATCTTTTACCCGCCGGTTTTTATCATTGTTTTCGGCGATATCGATGTGCAACCGGTAGCGCGCATAACGATCATGGTCCAGTAACTCGCGCAGGGGTATGTATATGATCTTTTCCACCTCCCAGTTGGGTTTGAATCGTTTCTGGCTGGATATCCAGCACACGAGGGGATAAATCACCCGCTGAAACATGACCAGCCGTTCGGGCGGCAGCGGACCCAGCAATCTCACCCCAAAGGGGTTCAGGTGCATTTCCTCGAAGCCCTCCCGCAGCCCGGTAGCCAGAAGCAGGGCGAGATTTTTTAACTCATTTGATTGCCGCTTCCGCCAGGCGCGCCGGTAACTCCAGCGGGTCAGCGGAGAACCCGGCAGGGATAACATTTTAGCCAATAAGAAATCCAGCCGCGAGGCAATACTCCCACCCGGACAGCACAGATCCCCCGCTTGTCTGACTTTCACCGATCGCTTGTTTAAGATTAGACAGGGTTCCATCGAGTGTTTGTTCTCGCCGCAGTGGCAGCCGAGCAGAAACAGCACCGACGAGGCACTGGAAGAGTTGAGAATGTTTTTTGAAAACAAGCGTTGATCTATACTTCGTTCGTTCAGAACGCCTGTTATGTGTTCCAGCAATGCCGGGGTGTCAGCAAGTAAGTCCGTCGCCCGATCCGATTGGGTCATCATCAATATACACTGTTACATCAATTAAACGTAAACACTCCGTGGCTGTTGTGGATTGTGCCGTTCCGGCGAATCCGTTGCGTTTACAAGAATTTTTCGATTTTTGCATCTTTTTTCAGCCCGTCAACGTATAGGTCGACTTCCTGCCGCGCTTTTTGCTGTTTCAGGTGCTGATTGATTTGTTCCTTAACTTCAGTGTATGCCTTAGTTGTTGCAGATTTTTTATCGTAAACCTTGATCAGATGATAACCGAATTGTGTTTCGACAATTTCACTGACCTGACCGGATTTCAGGGCAAAGGCCGCGGTATCAAATGGTTTTACCATTTGTCCCCGCCCGAAATAACCCAGATCTCCGGACCGTTCCCGGCTGGGGCCTTCGGAAAACTCGCGGGCCAGGGTCCCGAAATCTTCGCCGTTTTTAAGCTTCTTTTGAACCGTTTCAATCTTTTTCCGAGCTTCCGCCTTCTGGGTTTCATTTGCATCAGGCTTCACCTTGATCAGGATATGGCTTGCCTTTACCTGCTCCGCCTGCTTGAAAAATTGCGGATTTGAATCGTAAAAATCTTTGCTTTCTTTTTCAGGTATTACGATTTTATCTGTGATCTGGGTTTTAACCAGTGAATTGATGGCGATGCCCTTTTCGATCTGGGATTTAATTTCTGTCTCGGTTATGTTCATCCGTTCCAGGCCTTTTTTAAATTCGGCCTCGCTGGGGAACCTTTTCCTGATTTCTTTTAATCGGTCTTCAATCGACTGTGCTTCAACGCGGATATTTTTTTTACGGCTTTCCTGATAAAGCAGCTCACTTTCAACCAGTCTGTCCAGAACTGCAGATTTGGCCGCAGCCAGCTTCTCTTCAGATAACTGTCTGCCCTCGCGCGCGGCTCGCTCCTCGTAAAGCTTTATTTCTCTGTCAAAAACTTTCCGGGTGATAATAGACCCGTTGACGGTTGCAACCTTATCCGGAGGTGTATCTTTCGGTCCTGCCAGGACAATCGAGCTCGCTAACAGGAACACAATTAGAAGAGCAATTGAAAAAAACCGGCGGTAAATTTTCATAATGAGATTTCCTTTCAACAAAAAAAGGCCCCCCGCAGGGCCGAAAAATTGGACGGTAGTCTATCCGGTAATGTCTGGCTGCAAACGCCTTAAGCTTGAACCCTTTAATTGATTTTTACAAAACTCATGCGTATACTGTAAGACAATTAGCTCACTTTTTCAACAGGAATACTAAATTAAGGGATCCCGGATCACAAAATAAAAGGGCAGGCTAATATTTTTGTAACGAAATTTACAAGACAGGCTCAGTATCGCTAACAATTATACATTTCGGAATTTCTACAACTTGAATAAGTGCTCTAATTCCTAATTATTATACCGTATGATTGTTACTATTTTTTCACCACAGAGACCACAGAGCACACAGAGAAAGAATTAATAATTATTTTGTTTGCCTCTGTGGTCTCTGCGTGCTCTGTGGTGAAGCTGTATTTTGAGCAACATTTATGAATTCATTATCTTATACGTCATCGTAATTACGACTACATGAACTAAGGGAACCAGATATGCCGATTTACGAATACGAGTGTAAAGGCTGCTGCAACTGCTTTGAGTACCTGGCACTGTCACCAAACGAACCTGCCCCTGAATGTCCGGAGTGCCACTGCCAGGATGTGGAAAAACTCATGTCCGCCGGCTGTATTCGGGCTGCCGGCATTGCGAAAGGTTCAGGCGGTTTCAGTGAATCCGCCTGCAAACCTTCCGGCTGAGGGATATGAGGCTGTGCCCCGGTTCGGGGCATTAAAAAAGCACCTGGTAAGACAATATAGACAATTTGTTGTCGATGTCACTCAATGCGTTGTTTTGATGCTGAAGTATCATGTTGCGAGTTGCGTGTTTCGAGTTGTAAGAAAAAGATGTTCTAGACGTTCCGATTTCTTAGGACTGCTCAAGATCTGCCATCAGATCCTCCGCCCACTGGTAGCGCTTTTCAGGATCCCCGGCCATGGCTTTTAAAATCACCGCTTCCATCTCTTTTGAAATTTCTTCTGAATATGCGCCGGGCGGCTTAAAATTTTCTTTGATTCGAAGTCGTGTTTTTAAGGCCGATCGTGTCTTTTCAAAGGGAAGCCTGCCGGTACACATCTGGTAAAGCAATACGCCCAGGGTATAAATATCGCTTCTGGAATCCCCTCTTTTGCCGGCCATCTGTTCCGGGGCCATGTACCTGAAATCACCCTGGGGACTAATGCCGGATTCAAAAATGGCATCCGGAATTTCTCTCCAGGAAGCAAAGCCAAGATCTACGAGCTTTATCAAACCGTCTCCGGAAAACATAAAATTTTGCGGTCTTAAATCGTGATGGACAATGCCCATATTATGTAAGTGGGCGAGCAGATCACATAATTGGTGAAAGAGGGGGAGCAGCTCTTTTCCCCTGTACGGCGCCTGCCTATCAATAATAGTTCCCATGTCCTGACCATCGACGGCTTCAGCAATCAGGGTGTCCCCCTCTCTTGCGATTACCGCAATCAGGTTGGCATGGCGATCGGTCTTTTCCAGTACCTTCATCTCTGTCTGCCAGCAGGCGGCATAAAGCGGGTTCAGCATGGTATCTTCGAACGGAATCTTAATGGACACCTTTTCCCGGTTCACCGTATTTCGTGCTTTATACAACCAGGACAAAGTCCCGGCGATCAGAGGCGCTTCAACAGCATAAGGACCGATAAAATTGGGCTCCGGACCGGAGCCTTTGCGGGCCAGGCTCACATAGCGGGTTAAATCACCGAAGGACTCTTTTAAATGATCGAGCTCATCCTGAGAGCCGGGCAAATGGTCCGTACCGGCAGCAGGGCCGGTATCATCTGTTTCTTTCGTAAGAATTCCCATTATATTGGTAAGCCTTGATATAACAAGATTTCCAAACAGCAGGTTCAAAACAAACAGCAACAGGGCCATCATGAAAACGGTCCCGATAAATATCCCGACACTGACCTTCGTGACAAGGGCCAGGGGTCGAGAAACCGGTATGGAAACCGAATTGAGCCCGGCCAGATCGCCCTCGACAAACCTGAATCCGCCCACCGGTCCATACTTTGCAATAAGGGATGGCGGGGCGTCTTTGGGACTCCCGTGACAATGGAGACAACCTTTTTCATGATAATCCGGAATCATGCTAACGAAAAAGGACTCGGAGCCTTTTTTGACAACCCCCTGCCAGAAAGTCCGGTTTCGATCCGCTTCAAACCAGTCGGACATCTCTTCCTCAAACTCATCGGCGCGATTTTCAGAATTGTGAGGATTCTGGGAGACGCGCCGGTAAAGATAGCCCGGCATACGGCCTTCGAAACTTTTCATAATGTTTAAGCTGACATAGGTGGTTGACATGGCTTCAAGGATAAAGGCCTCTTTGGAATGCAGTTCATACATCCGGGGTCTGAGAATCTCTTTGACGTAGTCACGAATGGCCTCTACCTCCTGCAATACCATTTCGGATTTATTGAAGGCTTCTGCCATCAGTATTTTTTTCAAATGGCTGTAATAGAGAATGGATGCGACCAGCCCGAAGGCCAGGATAATGATCATAGACCAGACAAAGAATTTGGCTCTCAGATTTACTTTTTCCAGATAATTTTTCATGAGGTCAGCCTCTAAATTCCTTTCGATAACCGCGAGGATAGAAACCGGGGCAGGCCGGCCGCGCTTATTTTATCAGCCGTTTTCCGGTAGTTGTAAGCAAGGCGGTAAAATTCAAATTTATCTTCTCGAGTATCATATATTAAGTAAGACGCCTTTGGATTCCTGTCTCTGGGCTGTCCGACACTGCCGCAGTTAACGATCTGTCTTTTAGCATTGTCAACATCTGCAACTGCATTTTCCCCGGGGGTGCGAAAGGATATTTTAAAAAAATTATTCCTGGTAATCATCAGCGGCTCATGGCTGTGCCCGACAAACAGCAGTTTTTCTCCGGTTCTGGAAAAGGTTCGTGCCGCATATTTTCGGTCGACGACATATCGCCAGGCCATAGGATTGTAAGGGTTGGCGTGGGAGAAAAGCATGTTTCCCATTTTGATCGTAGGGTTAAGATTTTTCAAGAAGTTCGCATTATCCGGAGTCAATTGTTCCATGGTCCATAATATGGCTTCGGTTGCATCTTGGGTCATTGAATAAGGGGATGTCATCCACAGGGCGGCTGCATCATGATTTCCGAGAATAACATTTGCTCTTGGCAAAGATCGAACCAGCTCAATACATTCATTCGGGTTCGCGCCGTATCCCACGATGTCTCCCAAACACATGTAGCGGTCTATCCTGCGCATGGATACGTCGGTGATAAACGCCTCAAGCGCTTCCTGGTTGCCATGTATATCTGCAAAAACGGCAAGGCGCACAGTTCATTCACCCTCGGGGGGAGCTCCCTCATCTTTCTTTTTACCGATAGACGCAAGACAGTCATCCGGAGAAGCCTCCGGGTGCTTGCTAAAGTATTCCTGGATTTCGCTTATTCCGGTGGCATGGCCTTTATGCCGGGAATCTTTCCCGCCCGGTGGATCGGTATTGTTTTGGAAAAAGGAAGAGAGGCCTGCCGCTTTGAATGCGACTTGTTCTCTCAGGAAAGTGCTGACCTGTTGAAGGCTTTTTCTGATTTGCGACGATTGCGGCAGCGCTTTCTCAATATAGATCCTTTTCATTGTGCTCATGTTGTCGGCCACTGCACTGGCAGCCATCTCCTTCGACAGTACATGAAAAATTTTATGGGGTCCGTCAACGAGTCCCAGGATTTCCGGCCGGTTTCCGCTGGCCCTTACCTCCTCTATCCACTTCCCAAAGTGGCAATGCCGTTCATCCAGGTCAACAGAAGCCCGGGGATTTTGAAGCAGCGCGAAGGTCAAATCCGAAAGCCAGTTAACATGATGAACCCATGCGTCGATAAGAAACAGGTCTATCTCAACAAGCTGCTCCCGGGTCAACTCTGAGAGATCGGTCAGCAAAGGCATTGCCCGAACGGTGTCGGCGGTGTCGGCTTCTGCCACGACCACGTTACAGGGGGCTTTTTTTATGACATTATCTATCGTGCTGCCGCCAAAAATTTTTTTTAGGCCCTTTTTACGGGTGGGACCTAGCACGATAAGATCAGTCTGTATGGTCTCAGCCACTTCGACAATAACAGTCGCAGTTTCGCCTTCTCGAATCCGAACCAGCGGATCGAGGTCGTAACGCCGGAGTTTTTTAACGTATCGGTCAATTCGTTTGCGAAAATTTTCACCATCCACTGCGATCTGGTACCGGGTAAATTCGGAATCGGTTTTCTCCTCAGCCACCGTTAAGAGTGTGATTTCAGCACCGGAAACCAGCGCCTGGCGTTTGACTCTCTCAATTACCAGATCCGAAATCTCGTGATCAACGATGGTGCCGAGAATATGCGGGATACTTTCCCGAATTGTGCGGTCAGAACCCGGATGGTCTGTTGCTGTGTCCCGCAGGCGGGTGGGTTTTTTAAAAAGGGCTCGCCAGTATGACGGTTTTTCTGTTTTCAGACCCGTTGGCGTAATGGGGACCTTTTCATAACCCAGCAGATCGGCTTTCATCGCTGCAGCTGAAGAATATCTGTCCGCCGGGTTTCTTGCCAGGGCTTTCAGGATAATCTCCTGGATCGACGGCAAAATTTTTTCATCATAATATCGCGGTGGAACAGGGTCGAATTTCAGACGGGCCTTTACCCTGGACAGCCGGGTGGACCGCTCAAACGGCAGGCGGCCGGTGAGAGCCTCATACAGGATCAAACCCAAACTGTACAGGTCAGAGCGCCTGTCGCTGCGCTGACCCTCAATTTGTTCCGGCGCAATGTAATACGGCGTTCCGTGAGGTTCAATGAAGTCCTCGGCCAGCAGATCTTTAAGACCCTTTTTCCGCGCCAGGCCAAAATCGAG
>DAOVBC010000089.1 GCA_030670715.1 Deltaproteobacteria bacterium
GTTTCGTAAAAAGTGTAACCAATGGCTAAGTAAAAAATTCTGTTTTATCTGACAAAAACCCTGATAATAAGATATCGATATATTGTTCATAAAATGATAGTTATAGACAACTATTAAATTCCTGTTTGTATGTCGGGAAAACCTAACAGTTTTTTAAACCGTTATTCTTTATGTTGTAGTTCATTTATTTATTATTATATTAATTAGATATAGCACTTATTGTCATAATTGACACGCTTTACTTATTATTGTTTTATTATATATATTTAATTAAGGATAATACGATGAAGTTTACTGTAAAAAAAAGCGATATTCTGAATGTGCTGTCGAAAGTTCAAGGGCTGGCAGGCAGGAAAAGCAACCTGGCAATCACAACAAATGTTCTTATCCAGACCAACGGATCCGGTATCGTAATTCGCGCCACCGATCTTGAAACCGGATTTGAAGGCATCTTCCCTGCTGCAGTGGAAAGCGAGGGCGCCATTGCGATAAATGCCAGAAAACTATTTGAAATCGTTCGTGATTTTCCGAGCAATGAAATCCATGTTAATGAAATTGAAAATCACTGGATTGAAATTGGCAACGAAAATATTGAGTATCATCTTGTGGGAATGAATCCGGAGGACTTTCCTGAAATACCCAAATTTAAAGATATAGCATTTTTTGAGATGGATGCGATCGAACTGAATCGTATGATAGAAAGAACCGTATATATCAGTGGTGCCTCGGATGACAAACGCGCCCATATCATCGGAATGTATCTGGAGACATTGCATCAGGAAAATCAAAAAATCTTCAGGCTGGTTTCAACCGACGGCAGCCGTCTGGCCAAGGCGGATCGTCTGTTCGACAAAGATTTTGACCTGCCGAGCATTGAAGGTATTCTGATCCCTAAAAAAGGGATGTATGAAGCCAGCAAGTTTATGGACCAGGGTGGAGCCGTTCTGGTCGGTATCAAGGATAATAATCTGGTCATCAAAAAGGAAGATGAAACTATTATTATGCGGCTGCTTGAAGGAGAGTTTCCGGAATATGATGATATTATTTTAAAAAGTGACAGTTCCCATAAAATACCGCTTGACCGTCAGTTGTTTCTCATGATGCTCAAAAGAATGTCCATCCTTTCCACGGAAGACTACCGGAGTGTTATTTTTAGTTTTGTAAACGATAAACTGATTATTACATCCACCAATCCGGATATCGGCGAATCGAAAGAAGATATGGTTATTGAATTTAAGGGTGACTCTATAGAAGCTGCCTTTAATCCAAGGTACTTCATAGAAGCCCTGAATGTTATTGAAAGTGAAAAAGTGATCCTTGAAATCGTCAATGATGAAAAACCATGCAGACTGACAGGAGAAGAGGAACAAGGACTTTTAACCGTAATTATGCCGATGAGAATATGAACGAGACAAAAGACACCTATACGACATACAACGAAGACAATATTAAAATTCTGGAAGGCCTGGAGGCTGTTCGCAAAAGACCTTCCATGTACATCGGAAACATAGATGTCGCCGGACTGCATCACCTGGTGTACGAAGTTGTGGACAACAGCATCGATGAGGCGATGGCTGGTTATTGCGACCGGATCAAGGTGATTATTAACGCCGACAACAGCATCAGTGTTGTTGACAACGGAAGAGGTATTCCGGTTGGGATTCATAAAACCGAAAACGTACCGGCAGTTGAAGTGGTCATGAGCAAACTGCATGCGGGCGGAAAATTCGACGATCACTCTTATAAAGTATCCGGCGGTCTCCACGGCGTCGGTGTATCCGTCGTGAACGCCCTGTCTTCCTTTCTGGAAATCGAAATTTATTCCGATGGCAGTACTTACTATCAGACTTACGAAAAGGGCATCAAAACCAGTGAGTTGAAAGTTACCGGTAAAACTCGAAAACGCGGCACAAAGATTCATTTTATTCCCGATGCTGAAATTTTTAAAACCACAGACTTCTCGTACGAAATCCTGGTGCGAAGATTGCGGGAGCTTGCCTTTTTAAATAAAGGGGTAAAAATTACGGTCCAGGATAAGCGCGCGGACAAGAAAGAGGAATTTTTTTACAAAGGTGGCCTGAAACAATTTGTTGAGTATCTGAACCGCAGACACACACCGCTTCATAAACCTGTTATTATCGAGGGAATTAAAAACGAAGTGCAAATTGATGTTGCCATTCAGTACAACAACACGTTTACTGAAAAAATAAAATCCTTTGCGAACAACATTCACACCACCGAAGGCGGATTTCATCTTATCGGGTTTAAAACCGCGCTGACTCGTTCCATTAATCAGTATGCATCCAACGGAAATTTGCCCAAGAATCTGCAGGCAAAAATAACCGGTGACGATGTTCGGGAGGGACTGACCGCGATTATCAGTGTCAAGATCAAATCGCCGCAGTTTGAAGGGCAAACCAAAACAAAGCTCGGCAATACGGAAGTAAAGGGCCTGGTGGAATCGATGGTCAATGAAAAGCTCACCACCTTTTTCGAGGAGAACCCGTCGGTTGCCAAAAAGATTATTGCCAAAGGGGTTGATGCCGCACGGGCCAGAGATGCGGCCAAGCGGGCCCGGGATATTGCCAGAAGCAAAGGTGCCCTTGTTGATGCAACCCTGCCGGGCAAGTTGGCCGACTGTCAGAGTTCTGATCCGGCAGAGCGTGAACTTTTTCTGGTGGAAGGTGATTCTGCCGGCGGCAGTGCCAAACAGGGCAGAGATCGCAAGTTCCAGGCCATTTTACCCTTAAAGGGGAAAATACTAAATGTTGAAAAAGCAAGGTTTGACAAGATACTGCGCAGTGAAGAAATAAAAAACATGATTACCGCTCTCGGAACCGGCGTTGGAAAAGAAGAGTATAATATCCATAAGATCAACTATCACAAGGTGATTATTATGACCGACGCGGATGTCGACGGTTCCCACATACGGACCCTGCTTCTCACCTTTTTTTACCGCCAGATGCCCGAGTTGGTTGACAGGGGATATCTTTACATTGCACAACCCCCCCTACTTAAAGTCGGTAAAGGCAAAAAAGCGGTTTATCTGAAAGACGAAACAGAATTCAGTGATTACATATTAAAACGGGTATGTGATAATAAAGTGGTTCGTATCGATTCGAATCAGACCGAACTGAGCGAACACAAGCTGTATCTTTTTCTGGGTAATCTTTCCCAATATATTCTGGCCTTGGAAAAACAGGAAAGGCGAGGTATAGATGCAGGCTTCATAGAACTGCTAATCAAAGAAGGGGTTGAAGACAAAAAGTTTCTGGAGGACCAGCAGAAAATGCTGCAACTCAAAGAAACCTTAATCGGCAAGGGATACAATGTTGGTGAAGTGACCTGGAATGAAGATCGCAAGGCCTACAATATGGTAGTGAACCTGGTTGCCACGGTGAAACGCAACGGTGATTTTGCAGAAGACAGCAGTAAAACGACAAAACCGGTTACCATCGGAAGGGGATTGATTTATTCCAAGGGCTATCAGGACCTGGTGGTGATCGGTAAAAAAATACTTAAATATGACCACCCGCCATTTACTGTAGCGGACAAAAACATAGAAAGCGATGTACAATCCAATAATATTGATACCAAGCGGGATTTACTGAATTATCTCGTAGATGAGGGAAAAAAAGGACTGTTGGTACAGCGTTATAAAGGTCTGGGAGAGATGAACCCTGACCAGCTGTGGGAGACCACCATGAATCCGGAGAAACGAAATCTCTTTCAGGTTCATGTGGAAGATGTAGACGATACGGATGAGATCTTTACGATTCTGATGGGAGAGGAGGTCGAGCCGCGAAGAGAGTTTATTCAAAGAAATGCCCTGGAGGTCGGCATTCTCGACATATAAATTGATTGTACCGGCCTCGTAAAAAGATCCTCTAAGGTTTATATGAATATTCATAGAATTGAGGCAAGGGACCTGCCGGACCTCTGGTTTCAGGCGGTTCACGATATTCTTGATAACGGCCAGCGATTCACTATCAATCGCGGTAGCTACGCCGGACAAACCCGCCTCGAGTACGACTACTTCACCGGCCATATTCGATATCCGGCAACGCAGCCGCTTCTGCCCGATATACCGCCGTCCTGCGGCATACCGAATCCGGTTGAAGATGCTTATATCTACGGTGGTCCAGGATATGAGCGATCATATATCGAGTACCTGATGACCGGGCACAAAGAAGAAGGCGAATCATACACCTATGGTGAGCGGTTGACCAGGGCGCCACTGGACGGTCATAAACTCACATGGTGGGATGCCGGCAACAGGGAAATTATTGATAAACGTGAAGTCGACGGTAAGGTTGTCTTTGAAGAGGACGGACAATTATATTTAAACCAGATCGAGTGGGTTATTGATACGTATAAAAAGTACGGATCGCGCAACAATCAAATGGTACTACAGGTTGCCCACCCCACCGACCTGACCCTGCTCGATCCCCCCTGTTTGCGATCCATCGATACGCGCATTCAGGACGAAACACTCCATTTCTTTGTCTATTTCCGCTCGTGGGATCTGTGGGGCGGCCTGCCGGCAAATCTGGCCGGTATTCAAAACCTGAAGGAATATATGGCCGGGGAAATCGGGGTAAAGGACGGAGAAATGTTAGTGGAAAGCAAAGGCCTGCACCTTTACGGTTATGCCGAAGATTTGGCAAAGTTGCGGTGTTTGAGAGAGTAAGTCTATTTAATACTCATTGATTAAATTTTAGGCTAAAGAGAAAAAAAGAAATGGTTAGTGGTCAGTAGTTTGTTGTTAGTTGAAAAAAATATTAACGCCGACAACCAACGACTAACCACAAACAACTAACCCCTTAAAAGTCAATGCTCTTCGGTGTTCTTGGAAAGGGTATGACGTCTCTGATGTTTGTAATGCCGGTGACCAGCATCAACAGTCTTTCAAATCCAAGGCCAAAACCACTGTGCTCAACCGTTCCATAGCGGCGGGCATCAAGGTACCACCAGTAATCATCTTTGGGTAACCCCGTTTCATCCATGCGGGCTTCCAGAACATCCAGACGTTCCTCGCGCTGACTTCCACCGATAATTTCTCCAATGCTCGGTACCAGAACGTCCATGGCCGCGACGGTTGTATTGTCATCGTTCAGTCGCATATAGAACGGTTTGATTTCCCTTGGATAATCGTAAATAATAACCGGCTTTTTAAAATGCCGTTCGGTGAGATAGCGCTCGTGTTCAGACTGCAGTTCCTTACCAAACGCGATGTCATATTCAAAAGTTCTCTTTGATTTGTTTAAAATATCCACCGCTTCAACATAAGGCAGCCGGATAAATTCCGAAGAGGCGATATTGTCAAGCGTCGACATGAGTTGTTTGTCGACAAAGCGCGCAAAAAGTTCCAGATCTTCGGCGGATTCCTGCATGATGTAGGTTGAGAGATATTTTATCATTTCCTCGCCAAGGTCCATGTTGCCCTGAAGATCACAAAACGCCATTTCCGGTTCGACCATCCAGAATTCAGCAGCATGCCTGCGGGTGTTTGAATTTTCAGCACGAAACGTTGGTCCGAAGGTGTAAACATCTCCCAGGGACAGAGCGAACATTTCGGCTGCCAGTTGACCGGATACCGTTAAATTGGCTTCGGTGCCGAAAAAGTCATGGGTGAAGTCGGCTCCGCCCTCTTTTACAGGCACATTCAACAGATCAAATGTGGTTACCCGGAACAGTTCACCGGCACCCTCGCAATCGGAACCGGTGATAATCGGTGAGTGGATGTATTTAAATCCCCTGTCTCTGAAAAATTTGTGAACAGCAAAGGCAAGTTCAGAGCGAATCCGGAACGCAGCACCGTATTTGTTGGTTCGTGGCCGCAAGTGAGCGATGGTTCTTAAAAATTCGTCGGTGTGACGTTTTTTCTGCAGCGGATAATTATCGGGTGCCAGACTGATTATTTTTATCGTATCAGCTTGAATTTCCCACTTCTGGCCGCCGCCCCTGGATTCCACCATAGTTCCGGTAATGGCGACAGCCGATCCGGTTGACAGCTTTTTGATGTCCTTGGAGTTGCTCAGATGCTGATCCGCAATGACCTGCATGTTTTTCAAACAGGATCCGTCATTGACCTCGATAAATGAAAAGCCTTTCGAATCTCTCCGGGTACGGACCCAGCCCTTTATCAGTACCCGGTCCACCGCTCTGCCGGTCTTTAACAGCTTTACAATCTTCGTTCGTTTCATAGGAGATACCTTCTTGTTTGTCATAGTCAGGGTGTAAACTCTTTGAATTTAATTTGTTACAAAATCTTTATTAACTAACCGGAGTATTGGAATACTGGAGTGAGGGAGTAACGGGAATACAACAACTATCAAAAAACCAGTACTCCAATACTCCATTACTTCTCATGAGTTGCAAATTTAGACGATGCTTGTCTCATGATATAATATTCAGAAGTTATATTTCGACGGTAATATAATAACCCTGGTCAGCCCGTTGCAGAAGGATAATAATCGAGTTCTTGTGACGGTATTTTACCACCGCCCGGGTGAAATCCTCCGTGTTTTGAAGCTGGATTTCATTGATGCGGCGGATGACATCTCCGCGCTTGGCACCGATACGGGCCAGGTAGGACTCGGGGTCAAGATCCGCAATCATCACACCGGTGCCGGCCGATATACTGTAGTGGCGGCGGCTGTTCATCGACAGATTCTCCACCTTGACACCCAGAAGCCGGAAGCCAAGATCCCGGGCAAGGGATCGCGGGAATTTGCCGGCGGCCACCTTAATGTTCGCCGTCTCGCCAGCACGCCAGATTTTAACCCTCAGGGTGTTTCCGGCTGAAAAACCTCTCATGGCAGTTTGGTAGTCATCATCTGAAACAATGGACCGATTTTCGATGGCGACGATGATGTCCCCCTCCCGCAGACCCGCTTTGGCGGCCGGGCTTCCGGCCTCTATTCCTTTGATGATGACACCACCATTGCGCGGGATTTTCAGATAACGGGCCAGTCCGGCATCGATATTTTGCACGGTGATTCCAATCCAGGCTTCGATGACCTGTCCGTGCTGAATCAGATCGGATATAATTTTTTTGGCTTTGCTGATCGGTATGGCAAAACCGATTCCCTGGGCCTTGGCGTAGATGGCGGAGTTGATTCCGATCAACTCACCGTTGATATTCAGCAGGGGTCCGCCGCTGTTGCCGGGGTTGATGGAGGCATCGATCTGGATAAATTCATGAAAAACCCTGTCATCGGTTCGTATGCTGCGGTTCAGCGCGCTGATCACCCCGGTGGTAACCGTATGGGAAAAGCCGAAGGGATTGCCTATGGCGATAACAGTTTCACCGATCATAAGTTTGTTGCTGCTGCCCATCTCGATGGCCGGCAGGCGATCTTCCGACCGGATGCGCAGCACCGCTAGGTCGTAATCCGGATCAGCACCGACAATTTCGGCTTCAAATTCACGTTCATCCTGCAAAACAACTTTGATAGTACCGGAGTTGGCAATAACATGTGCGTTGGTGATGATCAGTCCGCGTTTGCCGTCGATGATCACACCGGATCCAAGTGCGCGTCTTTCCGGCCGGTGCTCATAATGCGGAGCAAAATAGTCCTTGAAAAAACTGTCAAAAAATGGATTTAAGTTAAATCCTGAAAACGGGTTGGCACGCTTGCGTACGGCAGCCTCTGAGCTTATATTTACAACTGCCGGACCGACCCTGCGGACGGCGGTCACAATCGGAGTTTCCCGATTGTAAGCCTGGCAGAGGCCATTTAATAAAACAGTCTGAAGTACAATAACGATGGCTATGCCAAGAAATGCTTTGTTAATATGGATTCTGGTGGTATATGCATGCAATTTTATATCCTAAAGATTTGGGAAACGTATAATGTTGATGGTTTCGTAAAAAGTCTGAAATTCTTTTAAAGTGTCATTCCGGCGGGCCTGTGCCGGACCCCCAATCAAGTTGAGGGCAGGCCCGATCCGGTAGCCGGAATCCAGTGATTTCAGTATGTTCTGGATACCCCCGCATCGCGGTGCGGGACAGGCTCCTCAGGTCCGGCATGACGAATTCG
>DAOVBC010000320.1 GCA_030670715.1 Deltaproteobacteria bacterium
TCGGTGAGTTCCCAGTGAATTTTATATTTACGGTCTGCATTAAACATATGGCTTTAATTCTTAACAAATTCCCAAGCATTTTGTTATTTTTATCAGGGATCGGGGTGTTTCTGTCTCTAACCTTGATGAATTCGTAAAAAGACTGAAATTCCTTTAAAGCGTCATTCCGGCGGGGCCTGTGCCGGACTTGTTCCGGTAGCCGGGCACGCAGTGAAGCTTTAGCGCTATTCATTAATTTCAGTATGTTCTGGATGCCGGATCAGGTCCGGCATGACGAATTCGGACTTTTTACGAGGCCATCAACCTTCGATTAGAGCGGAATGGGTTATCAGCGCATCGCCGGGTCCGCCTGAGGCGGATTTGAATGTATTAGGGTTCGTTAAGAAAGAACAGCGAATTGTTGAGATATTTCATCAATGCTAACATACTCAATACGCGCTTAACTTATTGATTTAATGCCCCAGCCTCTGTTCTTTCTTTACGAATCCTTATGCATGAGTTTGCCCGGGGATGCGATGATAATTCATGGAGCTCTCAAACCAAAAAACTCTCTGATCCCTCCTTTATATAGGTATCCTGGATAAAGAGTTCAAGTCCGTTTTTAAAAAGAGCACATCGTACGTGTTCACGGGGTACGTTTCCCCGTGAACACGTACAGCACATCTAATCATCTTGAACATATCTTGAAAATAGTTGACTAATCCAGTTAATTCTTTCACATATAGTACCGTAATAATTATTATTGTACACGATAAGGAAACACGTTATGAATTTCGAACCGGTGATCGGACTGGAAATACACGCCCAGCTGAAAACAAAAACCAAGATCTTCTGCAACTGCTCTACCGAATTCGGTGCCCCACCCAATACCCACACCTGCCCGGTGTGCCTGGGAATGCCTGGTGTGCTGCCGGTGCTTAATAAAAAGGTGGTCGACTATTCCCTGCGCATGGCCGTGGCAACCCGCTGTGAAATCAATCGGGAAAGCCGGTTTGCGCGCAAAAATTATTTCTATCCCGATCTGCCCAAGGGCTACCAGATTTCTCAGTACGAACTGCCGCTTGCCCGCAACGGATGGGTCATGGTTGAGACCAGCGGCGAGAAAAAACGGATCGGCATCAACCGGATTCATATGGAAGAAGATGCCGGCAAGCTGATTCACGCTCCCGACCGGCCTGTGAGCAGGGTCGACTTTAACCGCACCGGGGTGCCCCTGATCGAAATCGTCAGCGAGCCGGACATCCGTTCACCGGAGCAGGCCGGCGCTTACCTGCGGCAATTGCGATCCATCGTACGCTACCTGGGCATCTGTGACGGCAACCTGGAAGAAGGCAGCTTCCGCTGCGACGCCAACGTGTCCATCCGGCCCGCCGGCAGCGAAACGCTCGGCACCCGCACGGAACTGAAGAACCTGAATTCATTCAAACACGTGGAAAAAGCCCTGCTGTATGAAATCGGCCGGCAAAAAGAGATCATCCTTGACGGCGGCAAGGTCGTACAGGAAACCCGCCTCTGGGACCCGGGCAACAACCGGTCAACCGCCATGCGCGGCAAGGAAGAGGCCCATGACTACCGTTATTTCCCCGACCCGGACCTGCTGCCCCTGGTGGTCGATGAAGGCTGGATCGCCCACGTAAAGCAGGACCTGCCGGAACTGCCGGATGATAAAAAAGAACGGTTTGTGAAGGCTTACGGCCTGCCGGCCTACGATGCGCAGCTGCTGACGGCCGACCGCGAACTGGCCGACTATTTTGAGGCCTGCCTCAAAGTATTCGACAACGCCAAGCAGGTGAGCAACTGGATCATGGGCCCCCTGCTGGGGCTGCTGAATGCTCAGGGAAAATCGATCAGCGAATCGCCGGTATCCGCCGTTTACCTCGCCCGATTGCTCAGCCTTGTGGACAAAGGGGTCATCAGCGGTAAAATCGCCAAAACCGTGTTCGATGAAATGGCGCAGAGCGGCAATACTCCCGAAACGATCGTGGAGGAAAAGGGTCTTGGGCAGGTGACCGATACGGCGGCAATCGAGGATATCGTACAAAAGGTCCTGGACAGTAATCCGAATGAAGTTCAGGCCTATCGCGGCGGCAAGACCAAATTGCTCGGTTATTTCGTAGGCCGGGTGATGAAGGAAACGCGGGGCCAGGCGAATCCGCAGCTGGTCAACGAGATCCTGAAGGAAAAACTCGAAACGTAATGCTGGGCACAGCAAACGAAACGGAGAGCCGGGGAAGCGGAGAGACGGAGAGGCGAAGCAAGGCGAGTCGGGCGGGTCGCGAGCCGCTCAGGCGAAGCGGGCGGGTCTGTGGTGAAAAAAAAGCCGGAGGCGGGTTTCCCCGCTTCCGGCTTTTGGGTTTATGTTTTACGAACCGATAACTCAGGTACTAGAAGCCGAAAGACAGCCGTGCACCGAGTTCGATCGGATCCTCTGAGCCAATGGCGTCACCGGCGGCCAGATAAGCGGCAACCAGATCCAGGTTCATGTTTTCCAAGACATTAATGGTCAGTACGATATCGATCTCGGTTCCCAGCTTGTCAGACAC
>DAOVBC010000181.1 GCA_030670715.1 Deltaproteobacteria bacterium
CGCAGCCACCGGAGTGAATCGGTGAGACGCACCCCGTGAACACGTACAGATAATTTTACTTGATAGGTAAAAATATCTAGATAATATTACCTGTATATGAAAACTATAAAGAAACGGTTATTGAATATTGATTTGATATTAAGAACGGTGTGTATTTTAAAGGGAAATCATGAGGGTTACCGTTTGTGAATTGCGAAACGATGCAGATCAGCTGACCGGCGATTGGGAAAGACTGGTTGATCATGTTCATAATGAAGGCAGTGAACTGGTGTTACTGCCGGAAATGCCTTTTTATCCCTGGGTTGCACGAACCCGAACTGTTGACCCGTCCGAGTGGGCAAAATCGATCAACGCCCATGAGAAATGGTTGTCACGATTTGAAGAATTGAAACCGGCTGTCGTTGCGGGCACATTTCCGGTTATGATTGACGGCACAAATTTCAATGAGGGATTCGTATGGGAGGCCGACGCCGGCTATCGTGCCGCCCACACAAAATATTATCTGCCGGATGAAGAAAGCTTCTGGGAAGCAACCTGGTATCAGCGCGGCAAGCTTGATTTTACTGCTGTTGAAATTGCCGGTGTTAAAATCGGTTTTATGATTTGCACCGAACTGTGGTTCCCCGAACATGCCAGGGCCTATGCCAGGACCGGGGTTCATCTGATTGTTACACCCCGGGCAACGCCCAAAGCTTCGGCCGATAAATGGGTGGCCGGCGGTCGTGTGGCGGCCATCACATCCGGTGCATTTTCCCTGTCCTCCTGTTTCGGTGGTACGGACCAGTATGGTATGCAGTGGGCCGGAAAGGGCTGGATTATAGAACCTGAAGAAGGCGATGTGCTGGCCCTGACCTCCCCGTCACAACCCTTTGTTACCCTGGATATTGATTTAAGCGCTGCCGAACGAGCAAAAAAAACCTATCCCCGTTATGTACGAGAATAATCGATATTTATACACACCGCTTGAGCTGACGAAGAAGTTGCTGGCTTTCAATACTATCAATCCGCCCGGTAACGAAAGGGAATGCGCACATTTTATCGGAGATTTGCTCCAGTCCGGGGGATTCGAGGTGGGCTACTACGAATTCGACGAGCAAAGAACCAGCCTGATCGCCGTGAAGGAATTCAGCAGCGATAGAGCCCCCATCTGTCTTTCCGGTCATATCGACACAGTCCCCCTGGGTCTTTCTGAATGGAGTGTAGACCCTTTCAGCGGTGAGCAGGACGACGATAAGATTTACGGCCGCGGGTCTGCGGATATGAAAGGCGGTCTGGCGGCGATGATCACCGCCGCCCTTAGAGTTGCAGAAATGAGCGGCGGCGAAGCGGGCATCCTGCTGGTGATAACCGCCGGTGAGGAAAACGGCTGCGAGGGTTCGGAATATCTTGCCGGCCTTGGCACGGCGCTGGGAAGGGCTGGGGGGCTCATTGTCGGTGAGCCGACGGGCAATTATCCGATCCTGGGTCACAAAGGGGCCTTCTGGCTGGAAGCAGTGACCACCGGCGTGACCGCCCATGGATCCATGCCGGAGCAGGGGGACAACGCCATTTACAAGGCCGCCCGGGCCATAACCCGGCTTGAAAAATTTGATTTTAACGTCGCGCCTCATCCGGTACTCGGCGTACCGACTCTGAACATCGGTACCATCACCGGGGGAATCAATTTCAATTCGGTACCGGACCGAACAACGTTCGGCATTGATATACGTACGATACCGGTACAAAACATTGATCGGATTCATCAGGACCTTCAGGAATACCTGGGGGAGGAAGTCGAACTGCATACCCTTACAGCAGCGCCTGCCGTATCGACCCAACCCGAAAATGAATGGGTAAAGGAAATATTTGCGCTCACGGAAGGATATATCGGTGAACGTCCGGTTCCCCGCGGTGTCTCCTACTTTACGGATGCTTCGGCGCTGACCGCCGCATTTGGAGATCCGCCAACAATCATCCTCGGACCCGGGGAGCCGGAATTGGCCCACAAGACCGACGAGTACTGCTGCATCTCAAAAATCGAAGCTGCTGCCGAATTGTATTTCAAGATATCCAAGAGGTGGTGCAGACTATGATTGATAAGAAAAAATTTGATAGAACTTGCCGGTAAGGATGTGCTTCAGCTGCATTGCGGGTTTAAAATCTGGATCTCTGAACCCGGATTTTTTACTTTGGCATTGGGGGAAATTGGGCCAGGATTTCCGCGACGGTTTTGTTAATCACCTCCGTTGTTTTTTTGGGATCTGAATGCTCGGTAACCCTGCGGGTGCCTGTTCCCCGCCAGAGGAGTTTATTCTGCTTTGCATCGCCGATGTCGATAACCAGCATACCCTCGTCATACTCTCTAACGCGGGTTTCGAAACCGGCACCGCCCCAGTAAGGATATCCCCCGTAACCGAATCCGGTGCTGACGGTATCGGATTCGAGCCTCGATCTGATCGTGAGCGTATAAGCTACCAGCAGATTGGAAGTCCCGTCGGTTGTTTTCCGGAAGCCTTTGGCGATCAGTGTCCAGTCGACGGCCTCCCTTATGCGGTTGTCGAGCAATTGATTGTCCACTCTGATATCGCCGGTTTTCGGCTGTTTACCGGAAACCCAGGCAAAAGTGCGGTACTCTGAAAAATCCACCGACACATCATAATCCTGGCTCACTCTTACCCCGGAACAGCTCAGCAGGATGGCGAGAAGAAATGTTAGTAACAACCATCGATTGTTATGCACGATATATCTCCGAAAAAGGTATTACTTTTATAGTTCCCGGTTCAGGGTTCACCGTTCAGGGTTACCTATCTTGCGTTGAACTTGCTTGTGAACCATGCAGCCAGCCGTATGGCGGGATAAAACCACTATTTGCGGTGTGCCCTGTCAAGGTCTCCTAACAGGCCATAGTTGCTGCCGGCATGATCGTATACAACCTGAGATTCGGTATTCCTCAGGTATCATTGAACCGATCAAAGGTTCAACGTTATGTAATTCTGATGTGTGATCCAGATCAACCGCTGAACCTTTGAACCCAGAACCTCGGAACGGTTACTTTATTCAGCTATTTCACCGGTTGATTTTTTCATGAAATATTCAGAATTGCAAGCTGTATCATGTTACGGGTTCGACCCGGCCGGCTGCCAGGAATCTGCGGTAGTACGCCAGGAGCAGATAGGTCATGGGCAGGGCAATGATCAGGCCGAGAAATCCCAGCAGCTTGCCCCATATGGACAGCGACAGCATGATCATGGCCGGATTCATGCCCGTTACCTTTCCCATGATTTTCGGAGTTAAAATCGCATCCTGAACGAGCTGGACCACGGCAAATACTACGCCGGTTAATCCCAGGACGATCCAGATGCTGATACCGGATTCAAGGGAGTGAAAAAGGGCCAGCAAAACGGCCGGTATAATTCCGATCAGCTGCAGATACGGAACCATATTCAGCAAACCGATGAACAGCCCCAGTAAAATCCCCAGTGGCAGGCCGATGAGCGCAAATCCGATTGCAAAGAGAATTCCGCAAATCGAAGCGATTGCTGCTTGCCCCCTGAAATAACTGTTCATAGCCAATTCAAATTCGGCCACAAAACCGATAAATGACTCGCGATAGGCGGGTGGAGTCAGGTCCTTCCATCCCCGGCTGAATGCCTGGTAATCCAGCAGCAGAAAGATCAGGTACAGTGCGATGATGGCCAGCCCCACCAGGCCCATGAGAAAACTGGCGGTGCCGCTGATCAATCCCCAGAGACCCGGCAGCATTTTATTCAAAACGGCCCCGGCTGTTTGCCACAGCTTTTCGGTCTTAAAAAGGTCCTGAATTTCCGGCCGGGACGCAAAATCTTTAATAAATTGCCACAGGTCCGCCGGAAACATTTTGGCGGCCCTCTGAGCAAAATCGGCATTATTGGCCAGGTCGGACAGTATTTTGCCCATGTAGGCGACTTCTTTGACGACCAGAGGAATGGTCACCTTTCCCAGCAGCACCGCTGCAGCAATAACGGCCAGAAGACTGATAAGAACGGCAGCGGCACGATTCGAAATCTTTTTCTGCACCAGCTGAACCAGCGGGTTCATTAAATAGGCCAGAAGAAAGGCAACTGCAAAGGGGATCAGTACATCGCTCAGGTAACCCAGCAGCCAGATGAGACCGAATAAAAATCCGGCAGTGATGATGATCCGCACCACGCGATCGAATGTGTATGGTTTGCTGTCTGTCATGAGAACACCTTTAGCTCGAACATTTCATGAAAAATTTTATGCAAATAGCCCCCTCGAACCCGTGAAAGATTCGGGCTGGCTGAATTTACATGTAAACCGGAAGCAGTTTACGACCATGGATGCGTTGCCGGCGGGTGAACTGGCCGGGTTTATTCTTTAGATTCCTTTTCAAAATGGGATTTAAAGGTGTTTACGGAATCCTTTAGTGCATTCCATCCGCGATCCGTTTCACCTTTTAAATTCTCCCACGCGTCTTCCCCGGCAGCTCTGATTTTTTCCAGCTTCTGCTCACTCTTTTCACTCTTTTTCCGCAGTTCGATAATTTGTGCCTGGTATTTTTCCTTCAGTTCTGCTTTGACCTTTTGAACCTTTTCCTCCAGGGTATCTATTTCAGTGTTCCATTCATCCAGTCGGTTTTTCATCTTTGCAACAAATTCATCGCGTTTTGACATTGTACTACCTCCGTTTCTTAGCCCGAACATATCATGAAAATTTTCATGTAAATTTACCGCCCCCTTACTGCAAAGCAAAAAAATGGAAATATCTTTGCAGGCTAATTTGCTTCTGACAGGCCTTGCTTCTCGACGGTGAGTTATTTCTTTTTTCCACCGTATTGTTTCATCGCAACATCAACAATAACGGTAACGATCAGGTACGTACCGAAAAACAGGAGAATCTCCGTAGAAAGTGATTCAACCCATCCAAAAACTTTCAGGACGATATACGCAGCTACAGCTCCGATAAATCCGGGAACGTATTTAATCATGGTTTAGTATTCTCACTTGTTATCATTGTTTATCGCCGGTGTTGAGTTGACCTGTGAAAAAAACGAGAAGCGCAGATGGTTCGGCGGCGAACATGATTACGGAAAATAAGGCAAAGCGGCTCTTTAGTCAAATAGTAATTTGATTTCCAGATCGTTTTATATATACATAGTACTTGGCCGAAAATCCTTTTTTTCGGTCAAAAGTTCGAAATTCGAAGCATTGGATCAAAAATTTCGGAGAGGAGGAAAGGGCTATGCCGTACGTTAATATCAGAATTACCGATGAAGGCGTCACCGCGGAACAAAAAGCACAGTTGATCCGCGGCGCCACACAGCTGCTGGTGGATACTCTGGGAAAGAACCCCCGGACAACCGTCGTGGTAATCGATGAAGTGAACACCGATAACTGGGGCATCGGCGGGGAAAGTGTTACTGTTCTGCGAAAACGGTAAAACCTGTAAATCGCTTTGTATGTATGCGCAATGATTTAAGTCATTCTGTATAAATCGGATTTACACTGTGATACTGGATGCTG
>DAOVBC010000230.1 GCA_030670715.1 Deltaproteobacteria bacterium
CATTTCAGGGACGAATTCTTACGTGCCGTGGACGATAAAAAACCCATACCGGCCGGAAAATACCACTCAAAGGCCTCCGCCCCTTGCATGGATGCCTGCCCCATCCATCTTGATATCCCCACCTATGTCGAACATATCAAAGAGGCCAGATTTCAGGAGTCTCTGGACGTGATCCGGGAGCGGTTGCCGCTGCCCGGAATTGTCGGCCGTGTTTGTGTCCGACCCTGCGAGGAGAATTGCAGGCGGGCGAACCTGGAGGAGCCCATTTCTATTAAATATCTGAAACGATTCGTGGCGGACCATGAACTGTCCCTGCGCAATACACCGAAATATCAGGTAACGCCCTCATCGAAAACCGGCCGGGTTGCCATTGTCGGTGCAGGACCCGCCGGTGTAACATGTGCCTATCACCTGGCGCTCAAAGGGCACCAGGTGACAATATTTGAGCGCCTGGGGGAACCCGGCGGAATGTCCGCCATCGGCATACCCGATTACCGCCTGCCCAGGGATGTTTTACGTGGCGAAGTAGAACAGATTCAAAAGCTGGGGGTTGTCATTGAGTACAACACAACTATCGGAAAGGACATTCAGCTTTCACAGCTGGAGCAGGATTACGATGCACTGTTTATCGGCATCGGTGCCCAGGGCAATTCCTCCATGCGGGTGGAAGGGGAAGATGAAGGATACCGGGGGTTTGTCCCCGGCGTTCAATACCTGCAGGATATCAATGAGGGCCGCGACCCTTACCCGGAGGGAAGCAAGGTGGTGGTGATCGGCGGCGGCAATGTGGCCATTGACTGTGTGCGCTGCTCCTTTCGCATTAAAAAAGAAGAAGTCCACCTGGTCTACCGCAGGACCCGAAAAGAAATGCCGGCCGATGATGTTGAAATCCACGACGCCGAAGAGGAAAACGTTCAGTTTCACTTTCTGACCACGCCGGTCCGGGTGCTGGAGGAAAACGGCAAAGTCGTCGGCCTGGAATGCATCCGGATGAAACTTGGCGAACCTGATAAAAGCGGAAGGCGCCGCCCGATACCGATTGAGGGATCGGAGTACATCTTCGATTGTGACACTGTGGTTCCGGCCATCGGCCAGCAGGTGGATCTCTCCCTGCTTGAAGGAATGGAAGATATTGAAACAACCCGGTGGCGAACCATTGTTGTTGACCGATTTACCAAGCAGAGCACCCGTTCCACTATTTATTCTGCGGGAGATTGCGAAACGGGACCGGGAGCGTTGATAACCGCCTGTGCCGGCGGCCGCAAAGCCGCCCTCAGCATCGATCGATTGATCAACGGGCTGCAGATTGAATACGATGAGGAAGACTATTTCGATACATTTTTTCACACTGTAAAGCTATATGATTCCAAAGAAGACCTCGGAATTATCGACCACAGACCGCGCAAGCAACTGACCATGCTGCCGCCTGAAACCAGAAAATATTCCTTCGATGAGGTGGAACAGGGTTTTTCCGTGCCCGAAGCGCTGGCCGAAGCTGCGCGCTGCCTGCGCTGCTACCGGGTGGCGACAATTGCGGTGTGATGGGGTTTTAAGACAGGAATTAGTTTTGATAGTCTCGTAAAAAGTAAGTGCGAAGCTCCCAGATGGCTAAGCAAAAAGTTCGATATACAAGGCGTAGTGTTTTTGACAGGGACTCGACGATACATATGGTATGTCGAGTGTCTGTCAAAAACCTGCAACGCGGTAGATCAGACTTTTTGGGACGCCATCAGTTTTGACTCAGGGCCTGTTCAAGGATGGCATCGATTTTGGAGTTCATCTGTTCGTCGCTGCTGTGTTTAAGGGTTATTGCCCTGGCAGGGCATTCACAGATGCAAATGCCGCAGCCCCTGCAATCGGACGGTGGGATTTCGGATACGCCGTTTTCATTGATAAAAGGGGCTCCAAAGGGGCATGACCGGACACACACCAGGCAGGCGGCACAAAGGTCGGGGTTTACTTCGGCAACGGCGGCCGATGTGGTCATTTCTTCCTTGCAAAGAATTTTTACCGCCTGCTGACCGGCACCTTTGGCCATTATAATTGACTCTTTAATAAATCTCGGGCTGTGGGCCAATCCGGCCAGGAAAATACCGGGGGTGGCAAAATCCATCGGCCTTAACTTGACATGAGCTTCCAGGAAAAGGCCTTCATTAGTGCGGGCCAGCTTGAGCAGTTTGGCAATCTGCTCTGCTCCTTCATTGGGCCGGATCCCGGCGCTGAGAACCACCAGATCCGTTTCAACACGAAAATCCTGGTGCGAACTTCGATCGGTGAAATCGACGGTCAACCCTCTGTCATCGCTGAACACGGAAGGGCTTTCTTCAGGGATGTAACGAAAAAACATGACGCCTTTTTTCCGTGCTTTTAAATAATAAAGCTCTTTAAACCCAAAGGTCCGGACATCACGGTACAGCACAATGACCTGGGCCCCGGGATTGATCTCTTTGAGCCGAATGCTGTTTTTGACCGCCGCCGAACAGCACACGCGACTGCAAAAAGGAAATTCCTCGTTGCGTGACCCGACACACTGAATCATGACGATTCGATTCAGCCGGCGAGCCCAGTTCGGTTCTTCCGCCATCCGCCTTGCCAGTTCCACCTGGGTAAGGACGCGTTCATCGGTGCCATAAAGATATTCATCGGGTTCATACGGCCGCCCGCCGCTGGCAACGACGACTGCACCATACTGAATATCCAGGCTGCCGGCTTCGTTTTCTATGGTGCCTGCAAAAGCGCCCACATGACCGCTGTGGGCCACAAGTTGACTGTTCAGGTGAACCGAAATCCGTGGATGATGGATAACCCTCTCTTTCAGATAGCGAATCAATCTTCGCGGGGAATCCCCTTCCAGGGTTTCGGTGAGATTGTTCGCAAACCCTCCGAAGCGGCTGTCTTTCTCCACCAGGTGGACATCAAATCCCTGGTCCGCCATGGTGAGAGCAGCCGTCATACCCGCCACACCGCCGCCGATAACAAGCCCCCGGTTAACCACCCGGTAGGATTTTTCCTGCAGGGGTTCAAGATGCACCGCCCGGGAAACACTCGCGCGTATCAGCTCTAAAGACTTGCGGGTCGCCTTCGCGGGTTCGTTGCCGTGAACCCATGAACACTGGTTGCGGATATTGGCAAGTTCGAACAGGTAGGGATTTAATCCGGCCTTGCGCAGTGTATCCTGAAACAGCGGTTCATGCGTTTTAGGAGAGCAGGCGGCCACCACGATGCGATTGAGGCGGTGTTTCCGGATCTGTTCAACAAGCGTTTGCTGGGTTTCGGTGGAACAGGTGAACATGTAATCCGTAACAAATTCAACATGCGGAAGCTCTTTCACATAGTCAACCACCTGCGGAATATCGACTACACCGGCGATGTTCGTGCCACAGTGGCACACGAATACCCCCACTCTGGGGGAAGGGTCGAGGGGTTCTTCTTCCGGAGTTTCTTCAACGATGATTTCACTGTTTCTTGCGTCACTGATCAGTTTTGCGGCTTCCGCCGCTGCCGCACCGGCCTGAATGACCGTCTCGGGAATATCTTTCGGCGTTTCTACGCCGCCGCAAACCAATACGCCGGGCCGCGAGGTGGCGACCGGTTCATCAAATGCGGTGGACAAAAATCCGTAGGGATTTCTCGCGATTCCCAGCCTTTTCGCCAGATCGGCAAAAGCGTCCGTCGGCTTAAATCCGCTTGAAAGAACCACCATATCGTACTCTTCTTCGACTTTGCGGTTTAAATGGTGATCAAATGTCTCGATGAGCAGATTGTCATTTTCGGGGTTCCAGTAAACCTGGGAAATCATGGACCGCTTGTAGCGTACACCGGCTGTGAAGCGGGCACGGTCAACATAGTCATCAAACCCTTTACCGTGGGCACGGATGTCCATAAAGTAAATGGTCGCTTCGGTATCCGGTTCATGGTCGCGTGTTAACACGGCCTGTTTGGTAGCATGCATACAGCACACCGATGAGCAAAACGGTCTGTTGCGGGCCGCATCGCGGGACATGACACACTGAATCCAGGCTACTTTTTTGGGGACCTCTCCGTCTGAAGGACGCTGCAGGTGCCCGCCATAGGGACCTGTGGCAGACAGTAAACGTTCATACTGCAGCGAGGTGACAATGTTCGGATATCTTCCGTAACCAAATTCCCCTTCCTTGGCCGTCAACGCCAGTTCAAATCCGGTTGAAACCACAACCGCTCCGGCATCAAGTGTTATAATTTCGGGTTTCTGATCAAATTCAATGGCCTGGGTGGGGCAGATTTCCTTGCACAAGCCGCATTTCTTTTTGGTTAAATAAAGACAGGTTTCGGGATCCAAGGCATATTTTAAAGGAACCGCCTGGGGGAACGTCAGAAAGGCGGCCTTGCGTTTACCAAGCTCTCCATTGAATTCATCGGGGACTTTCTTGGGGCATTTTTCAGCGCATTGGCCGCAGGTGATACATTTTTCTTCATTGATATAGCGCGGCTTTTTCTCAACCCGGGCAGTGAATCGACCGGGCTCGCCCTGAAGGTCTAGCAGCCGGCTCAGGGGAACAATTTCTATGTTGGCATGGTCGGCCACCTGTAC
>DAOVBC010000070.1 GCA_030670715.1 Deltaproteobacteria bacterium
CTATGTTGTGCCGGATAATGCTGGTGACACTCATTTGGTCAACATTTGGTCAACAAATTGCAGAAAATATCTCCCCGTTTAACTGGTTATAACTGAGCTTACTTTTAGTCTGAAAATTATATAAGTGTCTGTAATAAATTAGATTATACGTTTAATTTGTTTTACCTGTAGTTACCTGATTTCATCACGATATTATCTTGAGGGGGTAGTGGGGAGACCCGTGCCGGTTCAAGCCCGGCCTTCGGCACCAGTATTTAACATATTAAAAGGAGCCTGGAATACGATCCAGGCTCCTTTTCTTTTTCTCGGGTGGTAATAAACCATTCCGTTTTTGTTGTCTATTTCAATTATCCATCCCCCTCCCCTGCCGAATCCACCCGTATCGGTGGGCGGTTGGCCTTGACCCGCAAACGGTTTATCATCTTGAAAATCTGTTTTTGCATGACGATCTTGCGCTTCACAGCATATTTCCCGGGAAAACTCATGAGCATGATGCCGATAAGTATGGTTAACAGTCCCTGACCGGGCAATACCAGCATGGCAATTCCGGCAAGGACAAACAGCACTCCCAAAACGTTTTTCACAATTAAAAACAGCAGCCGCAGACCGGGGTGATCTTTTCTGGCGGCAGCCGGGTTTCTTTTTTCATGTAGAAAGTATTCTTCTGGAATATGGATGATAAGAACCGGTATGACGATCAGCGAACCGATAAACGTCAGCACCGAAAAAAACGTCAGCCATGACAGCATCGCCTGGTGCGCATAAATCCAGTCTATGATAGTTTCCATTCCTGTCATTTAGTCCCTTATTTTTAATTTTTATGCATTTTGCAGCAAAACATTCCCAAAATACGCGAATAATGTCAGGAAGTATGGGGTTTAGTCAAATAATTAACCCAAAATTTTCTATGAAACACCTCCCTACGGTCGGCGCTTCATAGAAAATATCATAATTTCATATAGAAACAGACTACTTTATAATTATTTAAGTGTCTATTTTTTATTGTTTTCGGGCGATAAACAAAACCGGGATAACGCCCAAAGCCGGTGGGTGATCCGGCTGCAACCGGGAAACTGTTTGAGGTCCTTAGAGGCCGTTATACCGAACAGCTTGAGAATATCCCAAGAAAACGCTTTAGGTGCAATAGGGCATGATTCATCTTCACGTTTTGGCCCTGTTCGGTATTACGGACTCTTAGGAACGAGTTTTTCACGGTTGCAGCGGGATTATCCACCGGCGGTAACCTCAATCTTCTTCCTGAGGTGTTTCATCGTTTGTTGTGGCCAAAAGGCCATGGTGGTTCATGAAAAAATCGAAAACACAAAAATTACACACCAAGGCATGAAAGGGCGGACGGCATGATTATTCTTACCGGTGGTGCCGGATTCATCGGCACAAACACGCTTGCTGCACTTAATCAACTCGGTCATGATGATATCGTGGTAGTGGATAACATAGCCGCCACGGACAAGTGGAAAAACCTGGTGAATAAGTCTTTCAGGCATTATCTTCCCAAAAAGCAGCTGTGGGACTGGCTGGCCCGGAATCAGGCCGAAAGAGTGGAAGCGGTTATACATCTGGGGGCCTGTACCGATACGATGGAGCATGATTTTGATTATCTAACTGAAAACAATATCGTTTACTCGCAAAGATTATGGCAATTGTGCACCGAGAAACAAATTCCTTTTATTTATGCAAGCAGTGCCGCGACTTACGGGGATGGATCTCTCGGGTTTTCAGATGACCACGCCAAAACAGCTCAATACAAGCCCATCAATCAATACGGATTTTCCAAACATCTGTTTGATCTGTGGGCGCTGAAGCAAACCGCCAGCCCTGCCGGTTGGTACGGTATAAAATTTTTTAACGTATTCGGCCCCGGTGAAGACCACAAGGGGAGAATGGCCAGTGTGGCGAATTTCGCAATCCCCCAGGCGCTGAAGACCGGTAAAATCAGATTGTTCAGGTCCCATAGGGAAGACTGTGCCGACGGTGAACAGAAAAGAGATTTCGTGTTTGTAGGGGATGTTGTAAGCATCATCATCCACTTTCTGGAGTCATCGGCTGCCTCCAGCGGACTCTACAATGCCGGCACGGGCAAAGCCAGAACATTTAACGGTCTTGCATCCGCCATTTTTACAGCGTTGAACAAACCGGTCAATATTGAATACTTTGATATGCCGGCGACCCTAAAGGGCAGCTATCAATATTTTACCGAAGCCGACATGAGTAAACTCGGTTCCACGGGCTATGAATTCAGACCCACTTTGTTGGAAGAGGGAATCCACTTTTACAGCGAATGGTATCTCCAGAGTCGACAATGAACGCTTGTGATTCCGAAATCATTTATGGAATTCATCCGGTTTTCGAAGCACTCCAGGCAGGTAGAAGACAATTTCATGAGATTTACCTGGCCAGGGAGGCGCCCTCGAGTCGGTTCGGTACCATCGCGGACATCGCCGCATCAAGAAATATACCGCTTAACAAAATCGATATGCCCCGGCTGGGCCGGATGAGTGAGACGGATCATCACCAGGGGATAGGCGCCAGAGTCAGCCCGTATCCTTTGACAAAAATCGCCGATATTATTGATCGAGACCGTTCCGGGACCGGACCACCGTTTTTAATCATACTGGATAACGTGGTGGATCCGCAGAATCTGGGTGCTATCATTCGCTCAGCCCTTGCCGTCGATGTCGACGGCATTATAATACCTAAAGATCGTGCTGTGGGGCCGACGCCGGCCGTTTCGAAGACATCTGCCGGTATGCTCGAGCATGCCAGGCTTAGCCGGGTAACCAATATTGTCGCTACCATTAAAATATTGAAAGAAAAAGGTTTGTGGTTATTCGGACTGGACTCAGTGGCCGACCAATCTTTATATGACTCGGACCTGTCCGGGGCGGCGGCGCTGATCATTGGAGGGGAAGAAAAGGGAATTAGACCCCTGGTAAGGAAGAATTGCGATGTGTTGTTATCCATCCCGCAATCGGAAAGGGTGGAATCGTTGAATGCATCCGTAGCTGCAGCGGTAGCGATGTACGAAGTTTTTCGGCAGCGACTGGCCGTTGATACCTCTTGATGATCTGGATGATTTCAATAAAAAGCATAAGATTTACTGTAAATGTTTACGGGTTCAGGGTTCAGAGGTTGAACTCAGAGCGCAGAATGTTGAACCTTTGACAGAAGAAGCCATGAGAATAGATCGATTTGAGGATAAGGCAACCGTGAACGTTGAACTCTGAACCTGTGAACACATACGATTTATTTCTAAAGCACTATAGTGGAAAGGGTGTAAGTGATGGAGAAGAAAGACCGTATAACCAAAAATACTGATGGCAGCCTCAGTGTTCCGGATTTTCCGATCATACCGTTTATCGAAGGGGATGGAACCGGGCCGGATATCTGGCATGCGACCCGGATGGTGCTCGATGCCGCCGTGCAAAATGTTTACAGCGGCCAGAGGGCCATCGCCTGGCTGGAGGTTTATGCCGGTGAAAAAGGACAGCAGCAGACCGGCGAATGGCTCCCGGAGGAAACACTGGCGGCCATCAAAAAGCATGTGGCGGCCATCAAAGGCCCTTTAACCACCCCTGTTGGAAAAGGGATACGAAGCCTGAACGTTGCCATACGCAAGCAGCTCGATCTCTACGCTTGCGTTCGCCCGGTAAAATACATTGAAACGGTGCCCAGCCCATTAAAACATCCGGAAAAGATCGACATGGTCGTTTTCAGGGAAAATACCGAAGATTTATATGTGGGAATTGAATGGCAGTCCGGCAGTCAGGAAGCAGAAAAAGTCCAGTCTTTTCTGGAACAGCAGATGGGGGTAACGCTGCCGATCAGGTCCGGCATCGGGATAAAACCCATTAGCGAGAAGAACACCAAACGGCTCGTGGCCAGCGCCATCACGTATGCCCTGGATAATCAATTGCCGAGCGTCACGCTGATGCACAAAGGAAACATTATGAAGTTCACCGAAGGCGCCTTCAGCCAGTGGGGATACCAGGTTGCCGGGGAAAGATTTGCCGACCGGACGATTACCGAGGCCCAACTTTACGAAGAATTCCATGGAAAACAGCCGCCGGGCAAAGTCCTCATTAAAGACCGGATCGCTGACATGCTTTTCCAGCAGGTGCTGTTAAGGCCGGAAGAATTCCATGTGATTGCAACGCCGAATCTGAACGGGGACTATATTTCAGATGCCCTCGCAGCCCAGGTCGGTGGTCTGGGCATGGCCCCGGGGGCGAATATTGGTGACGACTGTGCCGTTTTTGAAGCTACCCACGGAACAGCACCCAAATATGCCGGTCTCGATAAAGTGAATCCGAGTTCGCTGATCCTATCAGGCGCAATGATGCTTGATTACATCGGATGGACAGAGGCTGCCGCTCTGATCAGACAGGCGCTGCCGGCGGCAATAAAAGCAAAAACCGTAACATATGACCTGGCACGCCAGATCCAGGACGCCAGGGAAATGAAGTGCTCGGAATTCGGTCGGGAAATCGTGAAGAATATGGTATGAATCAGAAGGTTTTTTCAGTCCACGACCTGACTGCCGCAACGCAGCGGGCGGTTATTCGCATGACGGCAGTCATTAAAGAGGCGGTTTTGCCGTCGCGGTGCCTGATATGCGGATCCTTTTTCATACCGTCTTGTGTTGGCGACGTTGATCCGGTTGCAATGGCCCGGGATAACCCCGGTGACACCGCGCAGAAAGATGGCGATCAACCGGATTTTTCCGGTGTTGAGGGATGCCTTTCCGGCAGATTGGCCAGGTTCTCATTTGAAGCACTGCTGGCCCCGTATCTGTGCCACGGATGCCTGACCGGTTTTGGTCCCGTCCGATCTCCACTGTGTACCATGTGCGGAATCATGTTTAAAAGCCGGGAAGATACCGACCACCTTTGCGGTGACTGTATCCGGCAGCCTAAAAAATTTTATCGGGCAAGGGCGGCCGGTTTATATACAACGGGCTTTATAGAGCTGGTCCATAAATTTAAGTACGCAGGAAAAACCCGGTTGGCAATACCGTTTGGTATGCTTTTGCTTGCCGCTTATTTGCGACACTGGAAACCGGATGATATCGATCTGATTATTCCGGTTCCGCTGCACAGAAAACGGCTGCGGCAAAGAGGTTTCAATCAGGCGTTCCTGCTTGTCAGCAGCTGGGGACGAATCGCCGGTGAATTGAACATACGCTCTGCGGATATCACCATCGAAAAGAACACACTCGTTCGCAAAAGGCACACTGCGCCGCAAACCGGTTTGGGCCGGGCGGACCGCAAGCGCAATATTAAACAGGCATTTAGCATTGCCGAACCTGCAAAAATAAATAACCGGCGGCTTCTTCTGATTGATGATGTTTACACCACCGGTGCGACAGTGAATGAATGTGCCGCGGTGTTATTGAAAAACGGTGCCGAGCGGGTTGATGTGTTGACGCTTGCCCGGGCGGTATAGCCCGAAACATCCAGGAGTGAAAATGCAAATGAAGCTTTTAAGTCTGGAAGAGCTGAAGAAGAGATTACAACCATTGCGGGAAGCGGGTCAACGGATTGTTTTTACCAACGGTTGTTTTGATATCCTCCATGTCGGTCATGTACGCTACCTGACAGCAGCCCGACGGGAGGGAGACATACTGGTCGTGGGTCTGAATTCGGATCAGTCGGTTCAAAATATAAAAGGGCCGCAGAGGCCGATTGTGCCGGAGGATCAGAGGGCTGAAGTCCTTGCGGGTCTGTGGTGTGTTGATTTTATTGCCCTGTTTAATGAGCCGGATCCGCTGTTGCTTATTCAGGCCTTACGGCCGGACGTTCTTGTTAAAGGGGATGACTGGCCCGAAGATCGTATTATTGGTGCCGATTTTGTAAAAAACTGTGGTGGAAAAGTCATGCGTGTTCCGGTTGTGCCCGGCGCCTCTACCTCTAAAATGATTACGCGCATACTAAACAATTTCCGTGAAGATCGAGCGAAAGAATAAAAAACGCGGATTAGAGTGTTTCACCACAGAGCACACAGACCCGCCCGCCTCGCCTGCCCTCGGCTATGAACTCGGGCCGAATGGAGCGGCTCGCGTGGCGGGCGGGGATCACAGAGAGTTTAATAGTAATTTTATCTATCCTCTGTGTGCTCTGTGGTGAATATGCATTTTAAACAAGGAGTCTGCTAATTGATTCTCAACAAACGAAACGGTGTGTCCTTCTATCAATTTCCGAACCTGATAGATATTCCCGAAATCCGGCATGCTGTTTTTACCCGAAATAACGGGCATAGCCGGAAACCCTTTCGCAGTTTGAATACCAGCTTCGGAGTGGGGGATGACACTGCGAATGTAAAAAAAAACAGATCCACTATTCAAAAAGGCCTGGATGTAACCGAACTGTTGTTTGCCAGGCAGGTTCATGGCACCGGTATACTAATACTGTCGCAACGGCATGATTTCAGTCCTGATAACTCGTCGGACAGGCCTCCGGTGGGGGATGCGTTGGTCACGAATGTAAGCGGCAGGTTTCTTGTGGTTCAGGTTGCAGACTGCCAGCCGGTCTTCTTATACGACTCTGCCCGGAAAGTCGTTGCAAATGTCCATTCCGGCTGGCGGGGAAGTATCCGGAACATCATCGGCCGAACGATAAACGCCATGGGAAAGGAATTTGGAACTGTCCCCCGGGACATCGTTGCCGGTATCGGGCCGTCACTCGGGTCCTGCTGCGCCGAATTCATCCACTATCGGAAAGAGATACCGAAAGCGTTCTGGTCCTACAAAGACAGCGACCACCATTTCGATTTCTGGGCCATCAGCCGGGATCAACTTACGGATGCCGGCGTACCGGCGGCTCATATTTTTTCGAGTGACACATGTACCCGTTGTAACCCGGAGCTGTTTTTTACTTACCGCGGTGAAGGCACCACCGGACGATTTGCTGCGGTAATCGGCCTAAAATAAAATAATGTTGCGAGTTGCGTGTTACGAGTGTAATCAACCCGCAACCTGTAATTTACATTTTCCCTTCAGTTTTCACCACAGAGCACACAGAGATCACAGAGGCAATGAAAAATAATTTTTTTGGTTTTCTCTGTGGACTCAGCGGCCTCTGTGGTGAATATTTGTTTAAACACAAGGTGTTGACTTATGGTCCAGCAAAATGCTCAGGTGCTGTGGAATGAAAAAGTCGGGCCGTCTTATTATCGGATCGGGATAGATTGCCGTTACGGGTATACGCATGTAAAACCGGGCCAGTTTGTTATGGTGCGAGTATCCGGCGGAATCGATCCGCTTCTGCGGCGGCCGTTTTCCATTCACAAACCGATTGTTCGAAATGATCGAATCGTGGGTGTGGAGCTGCTTTACAAAGTTGTCGGCAAAGGAACCCGGATTCTATCAGGGCTGCAGCAGGGCAGGCATGTTGATATCCTGGGACCTTTGGGTAGCGCCTTTCTTCTACCTGAAAATGCACATCGAATTTTTATTGTGGCCGGCGGCATCGGGGTGGCGCCACTGGTGTTTCTTGCGTCTCACCTTGTGCAAAGCGGCATCGATCCGGCGGACTGCGTCGTGTTTCTGGGCGGACGAACAAAGGCCGATCTGCTGTGCATCGATGATTTTAAAAATTTACATCTAGCTGTGCACTCTTCGACAGATGATGGAAGCGCCGGAGACCAGTGCCTGGTTACTGTCCCGGTGGAATTTGCCGTCGCGGATGACCGGCCGGATATGATTTATGCCTGCGGTCCGGAAGAAATGCTAAAATGTGTTGTTGGAATCGCCAGGGCCCGTTCAATTCCCTGCCAGTTATCGATAGAAACAAGGATGGCCTGCGGCATGGGTGCCTGCCTCGGATGTGCGGTGGCCGCAGAGGATATGCCGGGGAGATATTATCACGCCTGCCTGGACGGTCCGGTTTTTGACTCTCAATCAATTCATTTGGAAGACTAAGAGTCTCGTTTGAGAATAAAGGGTACCTTGAGGCCGTTCAGGAGTAATTGACTCCGCTCCGGAAAAACATTTCCAATCAGGATTCACGATTCAAGATGCAGGATACAAAATTCTGTGATTGCAATCAACGGCTTTCTAATACCGATGTACCGTTTATCATGTATCTTGTATCTGTATGCCAGATAATTCGCCGTTACATCTCTGCAAAGGTATATCCAATCAGGATCCTATCGTGTCCATTTTTATATTGACTTGCCCCAGATCCTGTGTTAGTTGCTTTTACGTCAAAAAGGCTCGTCAGGGGCCTTTCATTGCATCAGCGGACATAAGATTGCATGAAACGGGAAACCAGACGTTATTTTCGGGAGCTAGCCTATTTCAGCAGTCTGGGTATTTCCGTAGCGCTTTCGATCGTTATCGGTCTGGCCATTGGCGTTTTCCTTGACCGAAAGTATGACACGAACCCGTGGTTGACCCTGATCGGTCTTGGCCTCGGTATTGCGGCAGGTTATCGCAACATCGGGCTTGCCATCAAAAAGAGCAGAAAACTCTGAAACGACGGAACACTTGAGAAAGATTCGCTGAATGAATATACAGCAGCGCCTGTTAAAATTCGTTACCTTAACCAACTGGGTTCTGTTTTTCGCTGCAAGTATCCTGGCTCTCAGCGTCGCCTCGCCCGCTTTTGCCAGGGGAATTATATTCGGGGGCCTGATTGTCACTATTAACTTTCACCTGTTGGCCAGGACCCTCAAAAAAGCCCTCATACCGCTTCACCCGGCTTCTCCCAACGCTATTTTAGCCAAGTATTATATCCGCTTTATCGCAAGCGGTTTTATTATTTTTGTGCTTATCGCCGGAAATTACGTTAATCCGGTCGGTCTCATTCTCGGTCTGTCCGTGGTGGTGGCCAGCATCATGCTGGCAACCTTGAGCGAATTGAAAAAACTAATTTTCGAGGAGGCGGTCTAAGGATGGTACATCCCTATCTGTTTCTGGTTAAGCTGTTCGAGTTAATCGGTCTGGGGCATTTTGCCCATGCGTATCCGTATATCATTTATTCCTGGTTTGTGATGATTTTTCTCATTGTGGTCGCCGCGATAGCGACCAAGGGGATCAGCATGATTCCGTCGAAGGGACAGAACTTTTTTGAAATCGTCATTTCAGGGATGGAAGAGTTTATGGTGGATATTACCGGTGAAGAGGGCCGATGGTTTTTTCCGATCGTTGCAACGCTGTTCCTGTACATTGCGCTGTGTAACCTCTGCGGTCTGATTCCCGGCTTTTTTCCGCCGACCGCCAGCATTAACACCACCCTGTCCTGTGCACTGCCGGTGTTTATCTTCACTCACTATATCGGAGTTAAATATCATGGTGTGAAATATATTAAGCACTTTTTAGGACCTGTCTGGTGGATGGCGCCGTTGATTTTTGTTATCGAGATCATCGGACACCTGGCCCGTATCATGTCCCTGTCATTCCGGCTCTTCGGAAATATCATGGGGCATGAGCTTGTACTGATGATTCTGTTCATGCTGGCCGGTGCTTTTTTTGCACCTCTGCCGATCATGGCCATGGGTATTTTTGTCTCTTTTGTGCAGGCATTTGTGTTTTTTCTGCTCTCCATTATGTATTTCGCCGGTGCCATGG
>DAOVBC010000295.1 GCA_030670715.1 Deltaproteobacteria bacterium
GATTCCGGGTCCGGCTGGATTTTCAAATGGCAGGGGTAGTGATAGGCCACCGCCATGCCGGCGGTCTTCAGGGAGAGCCGTTCGCTGCGCGCTGCAACCAGCCGGCTGATATGAATTACCTTCTGCCGGATCCTCCTGATCATCTCATTGTCCAGCAGATACGACCATTCCTGCATCAGCGACAGACCGCAGGAGGAGCAGGTCACCACAATGTGCTCGACCGAATCGATCAGCGCCCCCCATTTGTTGATATTCTTATTTATCTTTCCCCGGGCCTGATCCACCATGCCCTTGGAAAGCATCGGCAGTCCGCAGCAGTGCTGATCCGGTGTGAGCACGGACATGCCCAATTGACCCAGCACTTTGATGGCGGACTCCCCGATTTCCGGTCTGATGTAACCTGCGTAACAGCCGGCGAAATAGAGAACTCTCGTCCGGTCGGAGCCTTCCCGGGCACTGATCCTTTCAAACAGCGACTTGGATTGAAATTCGATAAATTCCCGCCGGGCCGATATTCCGGTCATTTTCTCCATCATCTGCCGTGCGGCTTTTGATTTCAGGAAAAGCTTTATCCCCCGGGAGAACTTGCGGGTGGTTCGACCGGCAAGTTCCACATGGGTCAACAACCGGCTTTCAACGGTCGGTCCGTACTTTGCGATGAACCGGGCCCGGGCCTCGACAGCCATTTTGGGTATGTTCACATTGGAGGGACATTCCCTGTAACAGCTGCCGCAATTGACACACTGATTGATGACATGCTGGAAATCCCTTTCAAGCAGGTCCTTGTCATCAACGCGACCGCTGATCAGAGCCCTGAGCAGATTGGCTTTTGCTTTGGGTGTGGCCGCCTCGTCGCGGGTAAATTTATAAATCGGGCACATCCGAGTGGCAACGGTCACCGTGGTGCATTGGGAGCAGCCGTGGCATTTTTCCACCTCATTTTCAAAACCCTCAGGCCACTCGAGGCGCCTCTCCGCAATATCAATCCGATGATATTGCGGGCCGTACCTTAAGTTGCTTTTTAGCTGGTCCGGGTCATGTGCGGTAATAATTTCCGGATTGAAAAAATTATCCGGGTCCAACAGCTGCTTGGTCTCAAGGAATAGGTCAAATATATCAGGATACTGCCGCCGAATATAGACGCTGCGGATCCGGCCGTCCCCATGTTCACCGGAAATGGCACCCCCGAGGGAATAGACCAGTTCGAACACTTCATCAGCCAGCGTTTTCAACAGCGCCACATCGCGGGGCTCTTTCAGGTCCAGCAGGGGGCGGGTGTGCAAAAGGCCCTTGGCAATGTGACCGTAAAGCACAAAATCAACTGCATGGTGCTGTAAAATTTTGTAGATCCCCTCAACGTACTCCACGAGCTGATCCGTGGGTACGGCAGCGTCTTCGATCAGGGCCAGAATCCGTTTACGACCCTTTAGTTTGTATAGCGTGGGCACGGCGGCTTTGCGCAGGGCCCAGTATTTCACTTTTTCTTCTTCGGAAACAGCAACGTATGCTTCGCGCGCAAATTGTTCCGCGACTAATAACTGCCGGGTCTTTTCCGCCTGCTGCCGGCAGTCGTCCGGTTTGAAGGAATCAAATTCGATCAAAAGAACATTATCGATTCCTGCTGGAATTTTCTCCCCAAGTTTCTGGCTGCTCTGTCCGGCAAAGGTTAAAAGAGATTTATCCATAATCTCGATACCGGAGGGACCCAGGGGAAGGATGTTCTGAACTGCCCGGGCCGAGCGTCGCATGTCTTCAAAAAAGGCCACCACCAGGCTGTCGTAGGGCGGCTTATCAAACAGTCTGAACTTCAGGCGGGTCACAATTCCCAGGGTCCCTTCGGAGCCTGCCAGCAATTTGCGAAGATCAAGTCGATCGTCCCTCGCCAGCTCCCTGAGATTGTACCCCGTGGAATTATAGCGGATATCCGGGTAGGCAGTTTCTATCTTCTCTTCGTTCGCTTTGTACAGGGAATAGAGTTTCTTCAAAAAATTCGGCAGCGATGCAGACTCTTTCGATAGAACATCGGAGAGCCTTAACAGTTTCCCGGTACCGAACACCACATCGGCATCCATGATATAATCGGCCACATTGCCGTATTTTACGGAGTGGGCACCGCTGGCGTTGGTGCCGTACATGCCGCCGAAGGTTGCGTATTCCCCGCTGGAGGGATCCGGCGGAAAAAACAGTCTCTTACCTTTGAGGACCGCCTCCAATTCGCCGAACCGGTATCCCGGTTCGCACTCGAAGTATTTTTCTTCAAAATCTACGGAGATCAACCGGTTCATGAAACGGGTGAAATCGAGAACAATCCCTTTTCCCAATGCCGATCCGCATAGACCGCTTCCGGCCCCCCGCGGATGAATGCTAAAACCGTTCGCCTTTGCAAATTCAACCACCCTCAGAACATCATCTGTGCTTTTCGGGTATACCACCGCTGCAGGCTCCACCTGATATATGCTGCCGTCGGTGGAAAGCATATACCGGTTGAACCGATCCGAGCTGACCTGCCCGCCGATAAGCCTGTTTAGTGCTGCAAACCGATCCTGATGATTGTTGCTCAATGAAATCTCCTGTTTCGATTTTATTTTTGATACCCTACTGCTCACTCATCGTCAATTAATTTGACTTCGGTGTGAATTTGAACTCGCGTGGAATACAGAATTAAAACGCAAATTTATCTATAGGAAACGGTAAAACCGTTTCCTATTGTGAAAAATTTTTCATACTTTCATGGAAATTCATGTCACTCACCGGTCTTCATTTACGACGGAACAAATATAACCATTTGTTAAATATAGATAAAATACCACTAATGTATACCTTGCACGATTTTTGCTTCAATCTATAGAAAAATGCATTTACCGCCGTAATGAAATGAATACCCCGGAATAACCAGGTTGAAAAAAATGACGGAAACGGACTTGCAAAACAAACGTAAAACGTACCGAAAGTCCTGTCTCATGGTGGTTGATTTCACCATCAGGGGACGATTTTATTCAGGTTGCATTAAAGATATCAGTGTGAATGGGGCGTTTATCGAAAGCCATTACCACGGGTCCATCGGGGATGAAATTCAGCTCACCTTCTCAAACCCGGATATATCGAAACCGATTAAGCTGACCGGAAAGGTTATGCGCATCGCGCTTGATGGATTTGGGGTTAAATTCAACAAATATCATTCAACCCAGAATGAAATGCTTGAAGTCCTTGTGGATCGAATTAAAGGGGGCTGGATATAGACGGGGTATTCCGCCACCGGGAAACGGATTGTATCCTTATAAAATAATTACGGTATTTCGTCAATTTTTCAGATAATTCGTCTGACATTCCTTAGAACCCGCCATGTTGCCCTTTATCTTTATCCAGAATTTCTCAAAGGCAAGGATAAGGATGACAACGGCGAGAATTGTGGCTGCCAGAAGCAACCCATAGGCCACGGGACTTAACATCGGCTCCTCATTTAACTGTATGGTTTTGGGGCGGCCTCCTT
>DAOVBC010000114.1 GCA_030670715.1 Deltaproteobacteria bacterium
TTGGAAGTATTTCTGGATATAGTGGTTGTCAAAAAAACGTTCCGGTATTCTAACGTTTTTTTCTACAACCACTTATACCGCAATTCCGTATATCGGAACATAATTATAAAAAGCGGTATAAATTTCTCAATCCGCAATTCCTAAATTGGTTTCGGCCGGGCCGGGCTTTGGTTTGGCAATCCAAGAAACCGGTATCCGCTTTTTTGTATGTAATACAAAACATCAAACACTTGATGAATTCGGTTTTTGCGAATTCATCAAAACTTTTCTTTCGGTGGATTAAAATATCCGTGCTTGAGCTTTGGAAATAATTGCCGCACGTTTTCAACCACGCGCCGCATTCCCATGGGCCTGCCGGAGACTGCCAATGCGCCCATCGCCTTCCAGTACCGCAGAGGATCAAAATTCAGATTGCGCCATTGGATCATGTCTATCGGATGCTGCCGAATAAACCCTTTCAGGGCATCATGTTCTTCGGGGTTGTCGGTAAATCCGGCACAGTTTAAATAGTTAATGGAAACGAATTTGCCCCGGCTCAATGCCATGTCAATCCCTTCGACAACATCACAAAAGCGATATCCCTTCGGTTGAAAATAAGCGCTATAGCAGGCTTCCCGGACACTGTTCATGCTAACGCGCATGCTGTCAAGTCCGGCACCAAACAGTCTCTCGAGACGAGCGGGACGACTCCCGTTTGTATTCAGGTTTATGGTGCCACGGGTGGTTGCCGCGCGAATCAATCGGATAGCCCTTTCGATAACATCGGCGGCCAGCAGGGGGTCTCCCTCACACCCCTGACCGAAACTGACCACGCTGTATTTTACAGTTTTTATGTGAGCCAGGGCTACTTCAGCAATCTCTTCCGGCGTCGGGGTAAACCCGATCCGGTCCTGACTGTGCGGAACACGCTCATCAATTTGAAGGGACAGGCATCCCAGGCACCCGGCGTTGCAGTGCTGCGATGCCGGCAAGGGGGCTTCGCAGCGGCCCAGAAAAAAGTTTTTGCCGGCCGGACAGCCGTAGGTCAGTGCACATTTTTCAAGATGCGCCCGCAACCGGTTGGTGGGCATCTGGCTGCGCTTTTCGTGGATACCGGCCATCACGTCTTCAGGCTTCATCAGCCGCAGGTCCTGACGCCTTTCCCGGTCCACTTGAAATACGGCAGACCTGAATTTCCCCCGGTACCAGCCGACAGCGCCGTATGAAAAAAGAGGCAGGTAGCCGGCGTTCTTTTTTTCTACATAGGCACAGATACCGGTAACCACATATCCGGGAGAATTAAACGCCGCCACCGGGTATATCGGTTCGCCGGCGATATAGGGGTTTTCAAAAAGAGTCTCGAATCTGCCTTTTTCAATGTTGTAAAGAATCGGTCGCCGGTCAGGCAGCATCAGCAGTTCACTTCCGTGGGGCAGCGGTATGGTATCCTCGCACACCAAAGGCTGCCGGAAAGACCCGGCCATTGCCGCGGCAGCATACCCTTCCAGTTCAAAGATTTCACCCTGTCGGTTGGCCACCAGCGCCGTCAGGGGTTGATCTGGCTTCTTATCGCGGATTCCCGTTGTTTGTTTCTTTTGGCCGGAGGGCCTCTTTTCGACTTTCGTCATAAAAAAGAATCGTCATCCTTGAACCAGCGTCACGTATCCATTCTCCGGGACCCGGTTCAAACACAGATCCATCTCTCACAGTTCCGGATCGAAGACCTGGTCTTCTATGAAGACATTTTTTATTTTTGTGTTTTCGATTTTTTCATGAAATAGCCTGCTTGAGCGTGATGCACCACATGCCCCAGCTCGGGGAAAATGAGAGATTGGCAGGCAAGCCGGCAGGCTTTCAGGCTGCCCGGCATGCAAAAAACAACCGTATTATTAATAACACCGGCGGTCGCGCGGGATAACAAAGCAGCCGATCCGATCTGTTCATAGCTGAGTTGAGCAAACAGCTGGCCGAATGCGACGAGTTCTTTGGAAAACATCGGCTTCGTGGCTTCAATGGTAAGATCATCCGGACTGATACCGGTGCCGCCGGTGAGCAAAATCACCTGGGGTGATTCGTTCTGAATCACGGAATGAACCGTTTCGGTCACGGCTCTGGAGTCATCAGAGATGACCCGGTGCACCACGACGCGATGGCCTTCGTCCAGGGCCTGCCGGCTGATCCAGTGCCCGCTTTCATCATCTGCTAGGGTTCGGGTGGTGGACACCGTAATAATGCCGATGGTCACCGACCGTGGCGCCTTGTTTTTATGTTCATGAGTACTCATAGCAATATCTTATACCGGGGGAAAGTTATCCATAGTCCGTATAATGCCAACTTCACCATAGAAGCTCAGGCTACGTCGGCTGAACCTGAAAAGTGATATGTACCCTTGACCTCCCAACTCGTTTAGATGTGTTCAGTGCGGCTGGTTCCGATGTTATATCATTCTTTCGTTTATTATCAAGCGCTTAATCACAATGAAATGTCCTTGATTTCACAGTATATTTTTTTTATGGTTAACCTATGAAATCTCCTTGTTCAGGTGTCATTCTGGCCGGAGGGCTGAACACCCGTTTTTCAGGCAAAGAAAAGGCGTTTATGTCTGTCGGCGAGGTGCGGATTATGGATCGGCTGTTAAATCTGTTTCAGGAATTATTTGAAGAGATTATACTGGTAACCAACGACCCGCTGAAATATCTTGAATGGGATTTTCACATTGTTACCGACCTTTTTCCGTTGCGCTGTTCGTTGACAGGTATCCATGCGGGCCTGTTTTACACGTCAATGCCGTATGCATTTTTTACAGCCTGCGATACGCCTTTTTTAAAAAAAGAACTGGTGGAGGCCATCATCAACTCGATTGAACCCGGTTTTGACGTTGTTATCCCGGAAACCGCAGCCGGTATGGAGCCGTTGTGCGCGGTGTATTCAGCGCGCTGTTTGGAGACAGTCGAACTGCACCTTGAAAGAAAGCGGCTGAAGGTACAAACGTTTTTTAATAAGATCCGGATTCGCAAGCTTCGGGAAAGCTTCTTACGAAAAGTTGATCCTGAGCTGATATCCTTTTTTAACATCAATGCTCCCGAAGACTTGATCAGAGCTGAAGAACTGCTTGCAGCAAAAAGCATAACAGCGCCTTAAAAAATAGAATCTTTGCTTTTGGGGGTAAAATTATTAGACAGGATAACAGAATTAACAAGATAAAAATCCAGCCTATCCTGTTATCCTGTCCATAAAACAATACCCTTTATTCCGACGCGTTCGTATTAGGAGGTTGGATATGAATTTGGATCGAATGATCGCACAGATCAAGCAGCATCCGGAATATGATAAGGTCGGGATGATCCTGTGCCATAACGGCGTGGTGCGCGGCACCTCCCGTGATGGGCGGAAAGTATCCGGACTGCGTGTGGCCGTTGACCACGAAAAACTCCATCGGGTTATTGCCGTCAACAAGCAAAAAGAGGGAATTGTTGACATCCAGGTGGATATCGCCGAAAATCGAAATCTCAACGTCGGCGATGACGTAATGCTCCTGGTGGTTGCCGGTGATATAAGGGAGAATGTCATTGCTGTCCTGCGCAGCACCCTTGAAGCCGTCAAGACAACGGTAACAAGGAAAACTGAATATTATATTTGATGAACTCGTAAAAATCGAGTTCATCAAGTTTTAAGTTTTATGTATTAGGTTTTAGGTTGAGGAAATAATTTTATTAACAGACACTTAAAACCTAAAACTTAAAACGTTTATATAAAGGATTATCGCTATGTCATCATTCTCCCACATCGATTCAGAGGGCCATGTCCGTATGGTGGACGTGACCGACAAGGGCGCCACGCTCCGGGAGGCTATGGCCCGGGGAGTTGTCATCATGCGGCCGGCAACGCTGGAAAAAATTCTCGCGGGAGGAGTAAAAAAGGGGAATGTGCTGGAAACGGCCCGCATCGCCGGCGTGATGGCAGCCAAAAAAACACCCGCGCTGATTCCAATGTGCCACCCGCTGAATCTTACCCACGTTCGCGTCGACTTTTATCCGGATAAAGGCGGCAGATCGATCCGGATTGAGGCTTCCGTGCGGCTCGTCGGTCAGACCGGCGTTGAAATGGAGGCGTTGACTGCCGTCTCGGTTGCCGCCCTGACAGTCTATGACATGTGCAAATCATATGATCGCGAAATGACGATATCGAATATCTGTCTCATGAAAAAATCCGGCGGGAAAAGCGGCCGGTACGTAAGGAAAGACTAAGTACATGTATTCATAAATACGATCACTTATAAGATAATGAAAGCATTAATATTGACCAAAATACAGCTTCACCACAGAGACCGCAGAGACCACAGAGGCAAACAAAATTAATTAATTTTTTCTCTGTGTGCTCAGTGGTCTCTGTGGTGAAAAAATAGTAACAATCATACGGTATAATATTTAGGAATTAGAGCACTAAGCTATGAAACACCCCTCTTCCAAATGTCTGTTCTGTGTCCTGCTGCTGATGATCATGACGGCCATGATGGCGGCCGGATGCGCGGTGCCGAAGGACAGAGCCCTGTACCGGATTTCGAGTTTTCGATACCCCAGTTTTGGTGACGATATGCGCTATGACGGACTGGCGCACTGCATCCGGCAAAGTATTGATTATCTACAGCGCGTGCCGTCCGACCGGCAATACAGGTTCGGTTCGGACAGCTATTCTGCAGCACACATGACTCAATCCCTGGAACTATTTCTGGCCTTTATTCAGAACCGCCCTTCTGAAGAGGAACTGCGAAATTTTATTAAGGATAACTTTCTAGTCTACCGGTCGATCGGAAAGGGCTGGAAAAAAGAGGTTCTTTTCACCGGATACTACGAGCCGTCTCTAAAGGGCTCTATTAAAAAACATGACAACTACGAGATTCCGGTTCTGGCCCGACCGGATGACCTGATTAAAGTCGATCTTTCTCCGTTTTCTGATAAATACAAAGGAGAGACCATCACCGGCCGGCTCTCCGGCAAAACCCTCGTGCCTTATTATGATCGCAAAGAGATCGAACAGGACAACGCCCTTGCAGAAACCGCACCGGTGCTGGCATGGGTTGAAGAAACAATCGATCTTTTTTTTCTTCAGATTCAAGGATCCGGCAGAATTTTTCTGGACAACGGCACCGTCATCAACGTTCATTACGACACCCACAACGGTCGACCGTATCGTGCCATCGGCCGGCTTCTCATTGATGAGGGGAAAATACCCGAATCGGAAATGTCGATGCAGAAAATCAGATCCTTCCTTGATGAGCATCCGGAAGAGGCACAGGATATTCTCAACTACAATCCCAGCTATGTGTTTTTTAAGATTGAAGAAGACGGCCCCCTGGGAGCCCTGGAGGTCAAGTTGACACCGGGCCGTTCCATCGCCATAGACCGTAAAATATTTCCTTTGCCCGCCCTGGCCTTTATTGAAACTGAAAAACCGCTGATCGACGGAGCGGGGGATATTATCCGCTGGGAGAAATTCAGCCGTTTCGTTCTCAGTCAGGATACCGGCGGTGCGATTCGGGGACCGGCGCGATCGGATCTTTTCTGGGGAAACGGCATGTACGCGGAAGTGGCAGCCGGTCACATGCAGCATAGGGGTAATCTGTATCTGCTGGTTTTAAAACCGGAGAAAGGGTCACAAGACTAAAGACAGAAATGGTGTTATTTTCGTTGGGCCGGAGACGCTTTACCAGAGCTCCCGGATTCTTTCAATTGCCTCGGCAATCTTAAGGCGCAGGAATCCCAGTGATACATCGTTGCCAAATGTCGTAATTAAAAGCAGCTCCTCATTGATCTTGCTGAAGTGAAGGTTTTCATCCTGTCCTTTATGAAATAAAAGGGAAAACTCATCTTCGCCGACGATTTTGGCCATGGCATTCACCGCTCCAAAATTACCGGCCGCAAGAGCTGCCAGGGAATAGACATCATGATCGCAATCTGTACCCTGACAATTGGCTACGATATGTCCGGCCATGTCGACAACCAGGGCTATTTTCACACCGCTTTCAACTAAATCTTCATTCAGAATCGCCTCGGTTTGTTCAAGCTGCTCCTGGTTTAGGGAATGAATCATAACAGCGAGTCCTTCTATTAAGTATCAGTTGCCCTGATATTTCACGAAATATCAGGTGCAGTGTTATAGTGGTTGTCAAAAAACGTTCCGGTATTCTAACGTTTTTTTCTACAACCACTTATACCGCAATTCCGTATATCGGAACATAATTATGAAAAGCGGTATAAACGCCACGGTCAGCGGATATTGTTACCCAAACCTAATAAATCTACCAAAAATACTGCATCTGATCAAGTAAATTTCAAATCGAATCATTGTGAAGGCTCCGAATGGCTTGACACATTCGATGAAACCCAGTAAAAATATTTCTTTTCCTAACGGGATCAAACTATCTGAACCATTTCCACTTCCGACAAGCTTGCCGGCAAAAAAGGAACAGGGCCGCGTCCGTCGGAAACCAGCAAGGAGAACCACATGTTTGGTATCGGTATGCCGGAAATGCTTCTGCTTCTGGCAATAGCGCTTATTGTCATCGGGCCCAAGAAATTACCTGATCTTGCCAAGTCACTGGGTCGCGCATTGCGGGAGTTTAAACGGGCAACCAGCGACTTAAAGGAATCCATGGCACTTGACTCCGACCTTAAGGAGGTAAAAAATACATTCGATGACATAAAAGATGATATCAAGGGTTCCCTGGATGAGGATGAGAAAGGACCGGATAGCAAGAAGACGGAAGACCAAAAAGTAAAAGACCTCGACCTGGCCTATGATGAATGGAAAACAAATAAAGAAAAGGCTGACGAGGGTGTAACGGAATCGGACACCACCGAAAACAAAACAGGGGAGCCGCATGCCGACCAAGAAAAAAAATGAGGCGGAAAAGCTCCCATTCACCGCTCACCTGGATGAGCTCCGAAAACGCCTGATTGTTTCTTTTATCGCCGTCGGTGTCGGATTTGCCTCCTCTTACGGCTTTAAGGAATACTTGTTTCAAATTCTTGTTCAACCCCTGGTAAAAGTGATGGAAGCCGGCGACACATTGATATTCACCGGTCTCCCCGAAGCCTTTTTTACCTATTTAAAAGTCTCTTTTTTATCCGGCC
>DAOVBC010000151.1 GCA_030670715.1 Deltaproteobacteria bacterium
ATAGAGGCATTCGGAAATGTGTCTACCCTCCTTCCCGGACAAACGTTTTGTTTGGAATGTTTCATGCCCGGGCTAAAAGATGAAGATCTGCCGGCCTGCGGGGTTGTGGGGGTCCATCCGGCGGTGCTCGGCATCGTCTCCTCGGTACAGGTGTCTGAGGCTGCAAGAGTGATAATGGGGCAGGAGCCGAAATTGTTCAATAAACTGCTTTATATCGATCTGAGGGAATTTGAATTTAACATCCTGGATATCCCGGCCCTGGACACATGTAAGGTGTGCGGCACAAATCCCCCGGCCCCCCCGGAAGAAATTACAGACAGACTTTTCGAAGAAACATGTGCCCGGGATGGACGCCGCAATTTTATCCTTGCACCCAATCAAAGAGTTAGCATTGAAATAAAAAAGCTGGAGAAATTTATAAAAAAAAGAGGCTTTAAGGTAATAACATCCGGCCGGTTCGGTATTACGTTTCAAAAATCCAAAGAAATCACAGCCTGTATGTTAATAAGCGGCATAATGAATGCGCAGACTCCCCCGCATGTTGAAGAAGATGATAAAATAAAAGATGAAATCTTTGGTATTTATAAAGCCATACTGGTTGAAGGATTGGGTTTTTCTGAAAAAATATTGCCGGAGGGAGTTATATTACATTGTTAATTCTGCTTCTATCTTAAAAATAGACTCCAAAATCAGATTTTCTATCTTTTTCATATCTTGCTGGTGAATGCTTAAAAACTCTTCGGTCCCCTCTTCCCGAACATCCAGAATCTCGTCATATCCATAGCCTGAACCACTGAGTACGGCAATGTAATCTGCCAGATGCAGAATGAACGCCATCTCATTGCCATTGGATCGTGATGGATTATGGTGATACTTTATGGCCAGCGCTAAGGAATCGGGAAATTTCCATTTTAGGCATATTTCAGATGCAATTTCGGCATGATCAAAACCCAGAACGTGTTTTTCAGCGATCAGAAAAGTTTGATTTTCATTCTCGACGAACACATCAAAAGCCTCTCGACGATCTAAAACATAAGGATCAAGAATAACTTTACCCATGTCATGAATAAGACCCGCCGTAAGCGCTTCATTTGACAACTCCGGATTAATTTTTTCCGCGATAATCCTTGAAGCCAACGCGACCGCCAGGGAATGTCTCCACAACTCATCCGAATTGTAACCATAGCCCGGTAGCTTTTTGCCCATAAGATCTGAGAAGCCGGCCAGCATCGTAAGTTCTCCTAGGGTTTTAAACCCCAATATAACGGCGGCATGCTGGACGGAGGAAACCTTTCCGGTCATTCCGTAAAAGGGGGAGTTTGCCATTCTTAAAACTTTGGCGGCCAGTGCCTGGTCAGTTTCAATATACCCTGCTATTTGCTTGGCATCTGAATTGGGATCTATCAGAAGCTTTTGAATTTTAAACAAAACCTTCGGCATGGGCGGCAAATCTTTCACTGCCTTTAGAAGTTCCGCTTTTATATCCTGCCGATCCGGGGTCTCTATTGATTCTTGTTGGGCCTCATCAATCATTTTAAGTTTTCTCTCTTTTTTTCAGCAATCAAAATTACTGATTAATCTATGCTAAAATATACTTTCTGATTATATTATCGGCCATATACTATAAAAGCTTAAATATATTTGAAAATATTTGATAGCGATGCACTGCTAATGAGCCCATAAAATCATTAACTTTTGAAATGACACCTGAAACCAAGAAATCGACGTAACAGGTTTTCTATTATTGTCGCCCCGCACCTTTATCTACGCCTCTTTGGCGTCTGCGCCGGTCCCTTCACCGGCCTGGGCGCGAAGAACCTGTTTTTTGTAAAGCCTGTATTTGAAAAATAAGAGGATATTAGGGATCAGCGCTGTGGAAATCCTGAGATATGCATCCACGTACTCAAACAGCCAGTTTATCCCTTTCATGACCGGGGTCAGAAGGATTGCCGCCAGCCGTGAGATGTGCCGGAATCCGGGCAGGGTTACCGTTTTCTTCGCCAGCCACAGTCCAGACGGCAGGATGAGCGTCTTTTCCAGCCAGGTATACTTGATGGCGCTCTCAAGGGCTGAAAACACTAAATACAGGGGATCGAAGAACATCCCCTCGTGGCGGTAGAGCTTGAGGATGGATAGAATTAACCGGAATGGCGTACGCTGGCCGAACTTGATCTTGTATTTGATCCTGGAGAGCTCCGGGCCCCGAATCCGTTCCATGCCGGTTCTGATGTCTCCGCTCTTGTCGTAGATCTGGCTGTATAAATAGGAGTCTTGCGGGACGCGCAGTCTGTTGGTAACCAGGGTGTCAACATTCCACTTGCGCCCGAACATCAGCATCTCCATCATGTCCTGTTCCGTTTCGCCGGGAGAACCCAGTATAAAACTGCAAAACAGCAAAATATTTGAATGTTGCATCAGAAGCATGGCCTTCTCAATGTCCGCGATTTTCTGCCCTTTAGCGTAAAAACGCAGGGTTTTCTCGTTCAACGATTCCACTCCGAAACTCAAGGCTAAAAGGCCGGACTTCTCCAGCTTTTTCAGCGTCTCCAGATCGCTGTTATTTACATGATCCAGTCTGCCGGTACCTCCGTACAATTTATGAACACGGTTTTCGATAAGCAAATCAGCAAGCTCGCCGAGGTTTTCCATGCTCTGGGTCATGTCGTCATCGACCCAGCCGATAATAGGTGCCTCGATCTCCTTCATTTCGTTATACAGACTGCGGGCCGAGCGACCCTGCCAGCGCCGGTGCCGGCCATCCAGATCCTTGCCGTACTGATAGCAGAATTTGCAACTGTAGTTGCACCCCACGCCCGCCCTGATGGTGTCCGCCTTGATGCCCACAGCATGGTAGTCGTATTTAGGATTGCGCAGGTGTCGGCGCGGATAAATGTGCTCCGAAAGGGGATGTATCACCCGCTCGGAGAATACGACATTCCCATCGGTGCGGTAAGCGATATTCTTGACGCCCACAAGGTCCCGGCTCTCGAGCACCTCCATGATGGGTGTTTCGGGGTTACCGCGTATGATGAGGTCAATTTGCGGATATAACGCGAACGCCTGGTCAGGTTCGCTAAAACCGGTACCCCCGGCAATGATGGGGGTGTTCTCCGGGACCTGCTCCAAAATTTCTTCAATCACATTGTACTTCAATTTTACGAAAATGGTGCAATCTTCAAAGTATCCGTATACACATACGAGATCTGCTTTTTCCAGGTGCTCCCGGATATCCGTCTCGTAACGCATATCCAACAGTTCTGCTTTTCTGCCCGTCTCCACGACACCTGCCTGCAGATATTCGGCCGCAATGGGTGGCGAAGCAAAGTAGGGGTTGACATAGGTAAACGGATATACGACCACGACGTTGTCGATTTTTTTGTCTTTTTTCTTTTCCAGGAATGAAATCATCTGATTGAACTCACTTTTCAGGGCTTAAGAAGGCGATGTTCATGGATCTGATCATTATACCCTCGAATAATATGGAAAATGAATGGATTCTATTTTCAAATCTTTTTTTGACAGGATTTAAAATAGAATCCATTCCTTAAAACTTCTTTAATTCCTTAGTATATCAATGTCCAGCGTGCTTTATTGACATTTCTCGAGCCGCTGCCTCAGCCAGTCCGGAATTTCAATTTTTTTAAAAGTGTCCATGTCCAGGCAAACCGTCACATTGTGTCCGACAATGCGTGGTTCGGTGTCGCCTTGTTTAAAAACCCGGTACCCAAACGTAATTGAAGAATTACCGACATTCTGCACCAAAACTTCCACTTCAATATCATCCCCATAACTGAAGGGTTTACTGAAATCCGATTCCAGGTGCACGGTAGGAAGTCCGATGCGAAACCTTTCTATGACTTCATGATATTCTATATTCAGTTCGTTGATAAAAAATTCTTCCAGGGCAACATGGAAGTAATGCATAAATCGAGGATAGTATACAATACCGGCTCGATCGATATCACCGAAGCGAATTTTCAATTGTGAGCGAAAGGTCATCGGGGCACCCCGTTTTTATCCCAGCCCTTGATTTCGTAATACTCCTTTACCATACGGTCTACAGGGACAACCTGGCCTTTTGACGCGCCTTTTTTCAGGGGTTCATGGGTAAAGCGCCGGGGCAGCGTGTCCATGCCGGCATCGATGCCGAAGTCGATATTCATCAATCGATCGCGCTCGATGATGCCCCTTAAAGCCGCATCGACGGTTTCCGGAGTAAAATTAAGACCTGTCCCGGCAGTTAACAGTTGCGATGCAAAATCAAAATCAATAATATCCATGCTCAGTCCGATGTTTTTGCACATCGTCAGGCAGTCTGTGAGCAAGGCCTGGCGTTCGGTATGCTCCACCAAAACGGCTTTTCCCTTATCTGCCAGACGATCGGCGATTTCGCGTATACCCCAGCGCTGTTCAGCTTCATCAAAGCGCTCGGTAAGTTCAAAAAACGGCTCTGCTCGCAGATGATCTGCGCCTCTGGAGGCAATGGCGTAGGTTAATCCAAATGCCTTAATCCCCCGGGGATCACCGCAGATAATGTCCAACCCTTTCACCTGCAGAGCATATTCCTCTGTGTTTTTGCCAAATCGACGGGCCAGGCTCAGGGTACCTTCAGCAAAGGCATCACCAATACCTTCTCGACGAACAATCATATTCAGGAGCTTTTCTACGGTCTCACAATTGCCCCAGGTAAATTCAAGTCCGTCAAAATCATCTTTGGTCAACAGACCTCGCTGGGCACATTCCATGGCCCATCCAATGGTCTCACCGGAGCTGAGCGAATCCATGCCCATGCGATTCAGAAAGTGATTCATTTTAAGGGCAAACTCGAGATCATCGTTTCCGATCCTGGAGCTGAAACTGCAAAGGGTTTCATATTCCGGGCCTTCAGATTCGACTTCATTTGTTAAATAATAGCGCGAACAATGAAGATTGCAGTTAAAGCAGGATTTATTTTTGACTTTATACTTTTCAGCCAGGGTTTCTCCGCTGATCCGATCGACATAATCACACACGCCTTCCTGAAAATGATTGGTGGGCAAAATCCCGATTCCGTTTAAGGCCTTCATCAGCAATGTTGAACCCATGGCATGGCGCTTGTCATATTCCGGGTGGGCCATAATTCTGTTATCCAACTCCTCGCAAAGCTTCCAAAAGCCCGGCGGATCCGCAATAGTTAATCGTCCGGTACCCCGCAGGGCCACCGCTTTGAGATGCTTGGACCCGAAAAGACATCCCATACCGGTGCGGCCGCACATCCGGGAGTTGTTGCAGGCCACCGTGGCATACTTTACCAGGTTTTCACCGGCCGGCCCGATGGCAGCAACCTGAACGGCATTGTCGTTGAGCTCCTTGCGAATCGCGGTGGTAGTTTGCCAGATATCCTTTCCCCACAAATGACGTGCATCCCGCAGTTCGACATGATCGTCGGCAATAAATAAATAAACCGGCTGTTCAGATCGTCCGGTCATCACAATCTGATCATAGCCGGCCTGTTTTAATTCAGGACCAAAAAAGCCACCGGCCGCTGAATCTCCGAGGATTCCGGTTAAGGGCGACTTACCGGAGATGGTCATATAGGCTGAGGTGCTCAAAAGCGTGCCTGTAAGCGGGCCTACGCCGATAAGCAAAATATTTTCCGGTGAAAGCGGATCGATATCCCGTTTCAATTCGTCATACATACGGGTTGAATTCAAGCCCCGGCCCCCGATGACGTTAAGCATAAATTTCGGATCTGTTTTTTCACGCGAAATCCGTCCGGAAGCTAAATCTGCTCTAAGAATATTTCCACCGTATGCGTGCAGCATTTTATCCGCTCCTTTCCGAGACCCAATGATCCCTGAGACCGTGAGAGCGGGATATGGTATACCGCAATCGCTTTTCCTCGGGACTTAATCCACGACTTTCCTTTTTAAACTCCTTTAAACTCACTGCTGCGGTCACCTCCGGTTCGAAATGGATGGCGTCCATTGTACAGGCTTTGACACAGCGGGGGTCACCGCCACAAAGATCGCAGACATAAGGGACTTCTTCAAACAGTTGAATCGCACCGATAGGGCACATGATCTCACAGGTGCCGCAGGCAGTACACAGTGTCGGTGAAACGATAATCTGGCCAAGTCGACCGATCTCAATGGCATTTTCCGGGCATTTCGTGCAATAGCGTTCCCGGCAATGCTGGCAGACTACCGGGTAATCA
>DAOVBC010000304.1 GCA_030670715.1 Deltaproteobacteria bacterium
GCACCTAGGGTTTGGCCAAGGTCCTCATCGCTCATTTTCAGATCATATAAATCCAGGGCTGGATCCCAGACGCCCAGAATACCGATGGTTGTATTGGTCACAAACCGGGCGAATTCGGTTCCGGCGGCAGTACCTTTACCCTGAAGAATACAGTTGGTCAATCGGATCGGCGTCAGAAGATTACTGAAAAAATCTCGGACCCCCTTGCGGGCAAAATCCGGAAGGACAAAATTATATCCCCGGGCCAACGGTTTGAGCACCCAGAAGTACAATTTGTCGTTAAAGTAAAATACCGCACGGTTTAAAGGCGCAAGGGGATCAGCCACCTTAAGGCTTTGTTGTTCAAATTCTTCCTCAAATTCGCTAAAGACATCGCCCGTGTCTTCAACTTCCGATGGAGTGGCCTGAGTTGAAGAATCATCCTGATCCCGGATCGGGGCAGCACCGACCGTTCCATCTGGAGACGGAGAATCCGTTTTGACCGTCTTGTGCGCGCACCCGGACATTATCAAAAGAGTCAGTGTGAATGCAATTACAATGAGGAGAATGCCCTTTTTCATACAAAAGCCTTATACGCGTATACCTATCGTCGTGTCCCGGAAATAACTTATAAAATTAACTCAGGTCATGGGACCGACCATTTATTGAACTTATTTCTGGGACCGTACACTAATATAGGTGGTCATAAATACGGTGATGGATTATTGCCAGTATACTCATGGAATATACATAATTGAGTTCTTAGTTTGTACGTGTTCACGGGGTACGTTTCCCCGAGTAACGATATTGGCGCAGTGGCTTCGTCATTTCAATGACTTAGCAGTGGGGGAGACCGCGGCTCCCGCATGATTTTCGCGGGAGAACACGGAGGGGGCAGGAATGCCCCCGCGGCTAAGTCATTGAAATGACCAGACACGTAGCCACCGGAGTGAATCGGGGGAGCGCACTCCGTGAACTCATACCTTAGTTTTTCCCCTCCCCTGTTTCGAGCCCCAGCGGTTTAAAAAAAACAAAAAGCGCCGGCAGCAGCGTCAGTGCGGCAATCAACGCAATCAGCATCGCCAGCCCGGTGAGGAGGCCAAAATAAATACTGGGAACAAAGTTGGAAAGCGCCAGAATTGAAAATCCAATTATAATTGTCACCGATGTATAGTACATGGCGTAGCCGATACTGCCGTGGCAACGATGCAGGGCGTTAACATAATCCCGATCGATGCTGAACTCCTGTTTAAACCGATGGATGTAATGAATCGTGTTATCAACGGCTATCCCGACACTGATCGCCGCAATGGTAATGGTCATCATGTCGAGGGGAATACTCATCCAGCCCATAAATCCCAGGACGACGCCGATAGAAAGCAAATTTGGGAAAATGGCAATTAACACAATTTTGATTGACCTGAACAGAATCAAAAACATGCCCATCAAGGCCAGTATGGTTATCCCCAGGGTCAGAATCTGAGAATCGAAAAGGCTTTGCAGCATATTATTGTAAAGAACCATCAGTCCGGTCAGATGCACATGCTCTTTTTTTTGACCCAGTTTGTGGACCAGGTCGTAACGGATCTTTTTCAGCAATTCGTTCCGCTTTAACGTTTTCTCCGAGTCTCTGACGCGGATTGAGAAGCGGGCCTGGTTGTGCTCAACCGACACAAATGGTTTGACTACCAGTTGCCTGTTTCTGTCAGGTATTTGACTGTATAATAGTGCCAGTTCAAAATTGTTCAGTGGCTTGCCGTCATTAAATCTGCCGGCGATCTTCATCAAGGTTCCCAGCGACAGAACTTTACCGGTTTCCGGCAACCCATCGAGATAATCATGAATGGCGGTAATCCGGGCCATCTTATCGGTGGTAAACCAGTATTTCTCGTCATCTTCCGCCCCATCGAATTCATCGAACTCGTTAAATTCACTCCCGTTGTCGGTACCGGTTTCGGGCAGCGGCTTTGTGACTAAAAGTTCCGATCCTCCGAGATCGAAAATGACATCCAGCGGTGTCGTGCCGCCCAGCTTCTCATCGATAACCTTCATGCCGCGGTAAATTTCGGTGGTATCTTTAAAATAATCTATAAAGCTATTTTCAACCACCAGTCTGGAAACTCCCACGACGCTGATAACAAAGGCAATAACGCTTAGGATCAGAATCGCTGGGCCGCGGTTTACCGTAAACCGCGCGAATATCGCCATCAGCGAAAACCGCGTACTTCTAACGGCCGGCGGCCGCCCTTTGGACAGCAGCATCAACCCGGCCGGAAACAGCAGGAAGGTTATGATCAGTGAAACAACAATGCCGGCGATCATCATCCAGCCGAAGGTGATTACCGGCAGTATATCGCAAAATACCAGGGATCCGAACCCGGCAATGGTGGTCAGCGCGGCATACAGGCATGGTTTCAATTTCAGGCGAATGGTGTCCAGGATCAGTTTTCGCTGCGCGGCATCGGGGTTTTTGGTCTGCAGTTCACGATACCGCACGATGAGATGAATCGTAATGGCCATGGTAATGATCAGCTGCAGGGATATGAAGTTGGAAGATATGACCGTGACTTCCCAGCCGAACCATCCGAGCAGACCGATCATGGAAATTGCGGATAAGCTGCAGCAGAGCAACGGCAAAATTATCCAGCGAACTTCTTTAAAAATGACGACCAGGGTCACGATCAGAAAAAACAAGACCCCCAGACCGAACACTTTTAGATCGCTTTTGATAAAGCCGATCAAATCGTCTGCAATCATGCTGACACCGCCAAGGAAAAGCTCGGCGTCCTGACGGTAGTTGTTTATTACCGCGCGGATGGTAAGGACAAGCTGATGCCTGTCTTTTCGCACCTTGTCCCGGTATTGCTGAAAGCGCTCGGAAACGTTCCTGTATTCGGCTGCCTCGGTTGTCGGCAACCGGCCGGCAGCCTTTTTCTCGCGCAGTTGGTTGCGGTGCTGCAGAAGCTCTTGATAGACGGTATCCTCAGGCAGGTAGATTTGAAGGGCAGTGGTTTTCAGATCCGGACTGACGAGCAGGTTCTGGTAAATGGGACTCTCGCGGAACTCTGCCCTGGCCAGTTTTCTATCAACGCCCGGCGACGTTAGGGTCCGGATATTGCCGGCCAGTTCTTTTATCGGTACCGGCGGGCTTTCCAGCAGAGGTGCATCCAGAATTGTAAAAACCGAT
>DAOVBC010000062.1 GCA_030670715.1 Deltaproteobacteria bacterium
CGGGAACCACAACCAGGTGCCGGATGCCGTCTTTGTCCGTCAACCGCCGGCCGCAGCGCTGCGGCAGTAATTGCCCGCGGACATCGAGCATCCCGGAGAGAAAAAGCTGTGCGGCAAGATCAATCAGGCCGGAACCGCAAATACCCTTTGGCGGTAAATTATCAATGGTATGCAGGTCAAACCGGAGTGTGGCCGGGTCGATTTTGACCCGGTCGATAACACCGGGGCCGGCCATCATTCCCATGCGGGTAACACCGCCCTCAAGGGCCGGTCCGGCAGCGCCGGCACAGGCAATCAGCCAGTGTGCATTTCCAAGAACGACTTCGGCATTGGTACCAACATCAACCAGAATGGCGGTTTCTTCCGCTCGGTGAATGCCCGAAAAGAGAATGCCGGCGATCAAATCCCCACCAAAGTAACTGCCGGTGTTCGGGAAAATAAACCCTCTGGCATGTGGATTTACCCGCAGGCCGAGTTCTCCGGCTTTCATAAGCTCGGGACGGTTTACAACCGGGATATACGGTTCGCGGATCATCCAGCAGGGGTTCAAACCCATAAAAAGGTGGGTCATGGCCGTATTGCCGGCAACCGATATCAGTAAAATATCTTCGACTTTCAGGGCATTGGATTGGCAGAGGCTTTCGATCTGCCGGTTGATACCGTCAATGATCAGCGCCTGCAGCTGTGCCAGGCCTTTTTCCTGCCCGGCATAATGAATTCGCGTGAGGATGTCCGGCCCGATCGCTATCTGCGGGTTGCTGAAAGAGGATTCGGCAAGGATCTGCCCGCTGGAGAGGTTCACAAGGCGCAGGCTGACCGTTGTTGTCCCCAGGTCGACGGCCAGGCCGGTGGGCGGTTTATCGTCCCGGAAAGAATGGATTCCGGTTAGAAACCAGCGGTTGCGATCCTTAAACAGTGTGCAGCGCACTTTATAGCGCCACTTTCTTAATAGTTCCGGCAGCTGCCTGAGAATTTGCAGATCTATCTCAAGGTCAAGCGTATCCGTATCAAGCCGTGTTTTCAGGGTGCCGATCAACCGGTCGGCATCTGCTGTATTGTCCTGCAGGCTTGGCGGGGTTAGGGTAATTGATTTGACCCAGCCGCGGTTTTCTTCTGCCATGGTTTACAACTATAGTAACCGTTCCAGTTCGGCCACAATTCTGCCGGTCACCTCGCCCGCTTTGCCCGTGATCAAATAGTCACTAACAGCCCCGGTCAACGGTGTGCGTTCCGGGTTGATTTCAATCACCCTGGCTCCGGCTTCTTTGGAAATGACGGGTATATAGGAAGCCGGCTGAACCACTGCTGAAGTGCCGATCACCAGCATCACATCGCATTGAGCCGCAGCCAGCTGTGAGCGGCTCAGGTGCTGCGGTGGAATCAATTCGCCGAAAAAAACACAATCCGGCCTGAAAATCCCGCCGCATTCACAGTGCGGCGGGATCTGGCTCATATCCACATTACGGGTTTTCAGTCTGCGGTCGCAGTCCATACAGCGCTGCCAGGCAAAATTGCCGTGGAATTCGATTACATCCGTGCTGCCGGCCAGCTGGTGGAGCCCATCCACGTTCTGGGTGATAATCGTTTTCAATTTTCCCAGCTTTTCCAGACGGACCAGGCCTTTGTGGGCAGCGTTGGGTTGCGCCTGATCGACAATGTCTTTCATTTCCTTAATGAGTACATTCCAGACTTTGACCGGATCGCGCATGAATGCATCGATGTGGGCATACTCCATCGGATCAATTTTTTCCCACAGTCCGCCCTTGCCCCTGAAAGGCGGAATGCCGCTTTCAACGGAAATTCCTGCGCCGGTGAGTGCCGCCACATTTTTTGCTTCTGCCAGATCCTGCGCGGCTCTTTTGATCAGGTCTTCCATTATCAAAGATTTAGTTTGATTAGTTTAACTGGTTATATTGGTTTAATTGGTTAATTTTTTGCCATCCGTGATAAAGCCAACTAACTAATGGAACCAATCAAGCCAACAAACCAATTAAACGATAATTTAAAGGTTGAATGTCATATCACTTCTCACGCCCACACATTTGAGCTTTTGGCCCCTGTCAGAGATGGTTTGGCGGCATGCCTTGACGATGGCATCCATGTCTTTATCCGTACGCTCCTGGTTCAGGTGAAACAGCCCGAGATTTTTTACGTCCGCTTCAAATGCGAGTTTGAGAGCGTCGGTGTAGACCGAATGTCCCCAGTCGATGAAGGTTTTATATTCCCCGGGCGTATATTCTGCATCATGAAGCAGCAGGTCCGCGTTCGCTGAAAATTCCACGTAGTCTTCAAAAGAGCGTCCGCCAGGGTGTACGTACCCCAGTTCATTGTCGGTTAGAAACACAAATGTCTTACCGTTTTCGATAAATTTATATCCGCTGCCGTTGTTCGGATGACTGAGAGGGATCGGGACGACTCTGATGGAGCCGATGTCAAATTCGCGCGGGCAGGCATTTTCATAGTGCATCCTGGCTTTAATATCAGAGTATTTTACGGGAAAGTTTGGCGGGGCCATGACTTTGGAGAGAATCGTTTCTACAAACTTGCTGTGAAACGGGCACCGGTGCATTCGAAATTCAGAACTTCTAAAATAAAGCGGCTTAAAATAAGGGAAGCCCATGACATGGTCCCAGTGGGCATGGGTGAAAATGAAGTGAAACTTTTTTCTTTTTTCATTAACCAGGTGGTTGCCCAGCCTTCGGATTCCGGTACCGGCGTCAACGATGATGATATCGTTGCTCTTCGTCCTGATCTCAATGCAGGTGGTGTCTCCGCCGTACTTGATGTAAGATTTTCCCGAGACGGGAATAGACCCCCGGGACCCCCAACATTTAATGTACATGTGTTCACCTTTCAGCAGGGTAAAGATGTTACTGTACCTGTCTCTCTCCCAGAAATGTATGCCAGATGCCGTTGTGCTCCCAATGGCGAAGGATGCACACAGGCTTTTGGGCCAGTTGAAAGGCGACATCCCTGGCCTGGCTTCGCAACAGCCCGGATAGAACGAACCATTTTTTTTGTAAAAAACTCTCTGTAGAAATCAGGTGTTTCATCACATCGTAATGGAGATTTGCTATGAGAAGATCTGCCGGCCGGTCAATAAAATCTTCGGCTTTTCCCTGTACCGTTAGAATTCTGTTTTTTATTCGATTCAACCGGACATTTTTATTCGTGGTTACGGCGGCGAGCAAATTAATGTCCACCGCCAGGGTCAGTTTACTCCCGAGTTTCGCAGCGGCCAGAGAAAGCAGACCGGTACCTGCACCGAGGTCAAGAACAGTTTGCGGTGCCGCCCCGCTAAATACCAGTTCAATTGCCGCCAGACAGTCACGGGTGGTCGGATGCGAACCGGTACCGAAAACAACGCCGGGATCAAGCAGGATTAAACGGTTCTCATCAACACCCTGAACGAACGGTTTGTCTGCGTCCCATGGCGGCGCAACAACTAAGCTGCCGACTTGAAAAGGCGCCGGTGTTTCTCCCAGCCAATCGGTGTAAGCCATGTGGTACTCATCAAGCAGGGTGAGCTGTGACTGGCGGGTTAGAAGTGAATGAATTTTATTCCGCGAAGGCCTGGAGTAAAAAAGAAACGAGAATTCATCTTCTTCCCAGTTCCCGATAAAATTTTCGGCTGACAAATCTGTATTCGGTGCCAGATGACCTTTGAAATAGTAAATATAAAGATCCGAATACGGAGTGTTGCAGGAGCTGTATAGACTATTTTCCATATCCACCGGTTTATTTTTTGGGCAACTGGTCCAGATACCACTCCATCGGATCCAGCAGCGTATATCCCATGTTCTTTAACTTACGTTTTATGTGGGCCACATTCTGTGTGAGAAGATAAGGAAATACCGCCCGTTTGTTTTCGTCCCAGTAGCGGGCCACCAGGATACTGCCGAAAGAGACGTTTTCTTCGGTTATGGCGTCAACTATTTCTTTCATCTTGCCGATTCCTTCTTCCAACAGAATTCCCAGCAGGGTTCCCGGCTCTCCGATCCCCAGAACGTTGATAAATGCCCGCAGCAGGTCACGCACCGAGATGATCCCTTTGAGCCGGTTGTTTTCATCAACAACCGGCAGAGCGCCGACGCGTATTTCCTGGATCAGCAAGAGCGCATCCTGAATCGTAAACCCCGGAGAAATCGTTCTGGGGTCCACGGTCATAATGTTGCCGACCGTCAGATCCGCCAGCTTTTCTTTTCCCTCTTCACAGGCAGGATCATTGAACAGGCTGTACGGTAAAGCGCTTCTGACATCCCGGTCCGTAACGATGCCGATCAGGCGGTTGTCCGCATCGACCACCGGCAGATGGCGGATCCGATGCTCGGCCATTTTCTCGTGAACTTCGAAAATGCCGGTCTCTTTATCGACGGTGATCACCTCGCGGGTCATTGATTGACTGACAAACATTTTACCCCTCCAATTGACCGTTTAACAGAATTTCAATATGATTTCCGGCCAGCTCCCCAAGACGCTCGAGCGAGTATCCGCCTTCCAGCACCGAGATCAGCCTGCCGTCGGCATATTGCGCGGCCATTTCTATGATTTTTATCATTATCCACGAATACCACTCGGTCGACAGGTTGATGTCCGACATGTCGTCATCAGTGTGGCCGTCAAATCCGGCAGACACCAGAACCATATCGGGTCTGAATCGTTCAAAATCTACAACCAGATTTTCCCGTACCAGTTCCTTATACTCTTCGTCTCCCTGACCCGGCAGGACCGGATTGTTGCGGGTAAAGCCGTGCCCCGGTCCTGAACCGCACTCAAATTCTCGCCCGGTGCCGGGATATGCAAAGGATGGATGCTGATGAATCGAATAGTAATATACGGTCGGATCCTCTTCAAAAATATGCTGGGTTCCGTTTCCGTGATGCACATCAAAATCGACGATTCCGACTTTTTCGACGCCCCACCTGCCCTGCAGATACCGTGCCGCAATGGCAACATTATTAAAATAGCAAAACCCCATGGCATTATCGCGTTCAGCATGGTGCCCGGGAGGCCTGACAGCGCAAAAAGCGTTATTGAGCGCACTTTCCATGATCAGATCCACCGTTTTCAGAATACCTCCTACCGCCAGAAGTGCGGTGTCATATGTGTCGCAGCACATCTGGTTGTCCGGATGCTCAAATGCCTTTTTGCCGGAAATGCAGGCATCGCCGAAACGATCGATGTAATGCCTGTCATGGACAGCCTCCACCCACTTTATGTTTGCACGTTCGGCTTTAACCGGCTTCAGTCTGGGCAGAAGGCCCGCGTCTTTGATTCCTTTAAAAATTGCAATCAATCTTTCCGGGACTTCCGGATGGTAAGGGCCGGTTTCATGGAGCAAAAATCTTTCGTCAAATAAAAAACCAGTCTTGTTCATATCTCAACCCAACTGCAGTAATCACACCGCTACTTCGTACATCCATTCACAAATACGATCGTTGAATATACCAATTGAGGTACTTAGTTATTCGAATATCTTATCAAAAATCCGGAAAGCGGCTTTTACGCTAAGACTGTCTTCCGGCAGTTCGATGGTGGGACGGCCATTCAGATCATAGTCGTAAACCGCATTGTCCGCAGGTATGATTCCGGCCAGTTCCAGTCCACCGTCACTGAGAATATTGCGTACCACATCCGAGAGCTCATCTTTTGCCTGATTGATAATCGCGAAACTTTTGGCGACACCGATATTCAATTCGTTGGCCAGTTTGTTGATGCGAACAGCTGCCTGAAGGCCGCGGCGGGAGGTGTCGGATACCACAAGAAGGACATCCACATTGCTGGTGGTCAGCCGGCTGATATGCTCCATACCGGCCTCGTTGTCCATGACTATGTACGGATAATTTCCCTGGAGTCGATCCAGAAAGTTCGTTAAAAGGGTATTCGCCGCGCAGTAGCAGCCGGCGCCTTCCGGCTGACCCATTACGACCAGGTCATAACCGGGTGCTTCAGCAACCGCCTCTTCCAGTTTCATTTCTATAAAAATGTCTTTGGTCATTCCGCTGGGAACGTTTCCCTTTTTCATGTCTTCCCGGGCACCCCCCAGGGTTTCCGTCACCTCAAGTCCCAGCACCTCGTTTAGATTGGCATTGCTGTCCGCGTCGACAGCCAGAACAGGTGTTTTTTCATTTTTGACCAGATATTTGATGAGCAGACCTGCCAGTGTTGTTTTACCGGTTCCTCCTTTTCCGGCCAGTGCAATAGAGAAAGCCATATGATTTCCTTTCTTTATGTCGATATTATCATAATTAAAACAAATTTAGAATATTTAGGTGAGTTATGGCAAACAGTCAAGTGCCTTTATGTTCGGCGTTGCGCTTTTTATTAAAGACCCGGCAATTGCAGATCGGTTTCAAATATCTTGCATTGGATCGGGTCCTGTGCTAGATGTAAAAAGCGATTTAAGTATTTGCGCTTCATAATCTTCTGGAATTTATGCAGTTTATTAAAGTAGTTTCGAATTTTTCATGTTCGGATCATATGAAAGGGGCGGAATGGATTTTGAACTGAACAAGACCCAAAAAGACATCCAAAAAGCAGTCAGGGATTTTACAAAAGGTGAATTCGACAAAGAGCTGGCCATGGAGCTGGAACGCAAGCACGAATTTCCCAGAAAAACATGGCAAAAAGCCTGCGACCTCGGGCTGATCGGTGTGCATTTTCCCGAGGAATATTCCGGCCAGGGGCTCGGGTGTCTGGAAGACATACTGGTGATTGAAGAGCTGTGCCGGGGCGATTCTACGATGGGCAGTGCAGTGGCGCTTTCAAGTTTTGCTTCCGAACTTATTATGCACTGGGGCTCCGACGAGATGAAACAAAAGTATCTTCCCGCGGTTGCCGAAGGGCAGATGCTGTCTGCCGGTGCCTTTACCGAACCGGACCACGGTTCCGACATTACCGTTATGAACACAACTGCCGATAAGGACGGAGATGAATGGGTGGTGAACGGGACCAAGACCTTTATTACCAACGGCGGACTTGCCGGTTTTTACTCCGTTATGTGTCAGACCGATCCGGATGCAAAGCCGTCCTATCGCGGCATCAGCCTGATACTCGTCGAAGCGGACCGTGAAGGGCTATCGACGGCCGATGTCGGCAACAAGATGGGCATTCATATGATGGCCACAGCGGAGGTGAATTTTAAAGATGTGCGGGTGCCTCTTTCAAATCTTATCGGTGAAGAAAATAGAGGTTTTTACCATGTTCTGCATTTTTTTGACGAAAGCCGGGTCCAGGTTGCCGCCCAGGCCCTCGGAATAGCCCAGGGCGCTTATGAGCGGTCCCTGGCCTATGTGAAAAAACGTGAACAATTCGGTAAAAAAATCGCCCAGTTTCAGGCCACCCAGCACAAACTGGCGGATATGGCCACCAAAATTGAATTGGCCCGCCTGATTACGTACAAGGCCGCCTGGAACTTTGACCAGGGACGCATTGATCCCAAACTGACCTCCATGGCAAAGATGTATGCGGCGCGCACGGCCGTGGAAGTGGCCGACGAGGCTATCCAGCTTCTTGGCGGTTACGGATACATGACCGAATATGAAGTTGAGCGATTTTATCGCGATGCCAAGATCACCGAAATCTATGAAGGAACGAAAGAGATTCAGAAAAATACCATTGCCAGTGCGGTGATTGGCAAACTCAGGTAATTGAGGGGTCGGGGAGTTGTTTTGAATTGAGAGCTGCATGAATTATCATAAAGCAAAACGGCGTGTTGGAGTATTGGAATAATGGAGTACTGATGACTTTATCTTCTTTTTTACATTACTCCATGTTAAAAAACTTATCACCCAGGAGGTAGAGCCATGCTGGAGTTAGTTAAAAAAACCATGCTGACGGGAATCGGTCTGGCCTTGCTGGCCAAGGATGAAGTGGAAGATCTGGCCAAGGAGCTGGTCGAAAAGGGCAAGATGACCGAAAAGGACGGAAAGAAATTTCTTGATGAACTCCAGAAGAGATATGAAGAAGTTCAGAGCAAGCTGGAGGAAAGAGTAGAAAAGACAGTAAAAGAGTTTTTGAAAAAGGCGGATGTCGTCACCGCCGATGATTTAAAAGCGATTAAAAAGGAGATAAGAGCGCTGAAAAAAGCAATCAACCAGGACACCGGCGCATCCGGATGATTTCAGATGCTTAGCATAAGAAAAATCGGCGCTATCGGCCGTACCTACCGCGACTTGAACCGGTTTCGACAGATCCTGACGGTGCTGCTCAAATACGGCTTCGGCGATCTTATGGAACTAATAAAACTTGACCACTACGTCGAGGCCGGCCTCAAGATGATCTCGCAAAAGCAGTCCTTGCGGGTAGAAAAACTTACCCGGCCCGTGGGTCTTAGAATGGCGCTTGAGGAACTCGGCCCGACTTACATAAAACTGGGCCAGATTCTTTCAACCCGTCCTGACCTGATACCGGTCGACTTCCTCCGGGAACTTTCCAAACTTCAGGATAAAGTGCCCCCATTTCCTTTCGGTTCGGTAAGAAAGATCCTTGAAAAAGAACTGGATTATCCTCTGGAAGAGATTTTTGAGCGCTTCGACGAAAAACCGATCGCCGCTGCATCTATCGGCCAGGTCCACAGGGCCAGATTAAAAAGCGGGGAGGACCTTGCGGTGAAAGTCCAGCGGCCAGGTATCCAGAGGATCATTGAAGTTGATCTGGAGATCATGATGTATCTGGCCACACTGATGCAACGCCACATTGAAGAACTGGCCCTGCATCGCCCGGTAACGATTGTGGAAGAGTTCGCCCGGACACTGGAAAGAGAACTTGATTATTACCTTGAAGCTTCCAACATGGAGCGCGTTGCGCTGAATTTTGTTGACGATTCCAACGTTCACATCCCGAAAGTGTTCCGCGACTTTTCCACCGCACGGGTTCTTGCTGCTGAATTTGTAGACGGCATCAAGGTTTCCGAAGTTGACCGGCTGGATGAAGCCGGCCTGGATCGCAAGCTGATTACCGACCGTGGGGCGGATATATTATTGAAACAGGTCTTTGATCACGGCTTTTTTCAGGCTGACCCGCACCCGGGAAATATTTTCGTGCTGCCGGACAATATCATCTGCCTGATCGATTTCGGCATGGTCGGTTCAGTGGACCGCAGGACCCGGGAGAATTTTGTCGATTTTATCGACAGCGTGGTTCAGAAAGACGCCTACCGGACAGCCGAAGTGTTTCTGCAGGTGACCGATTGGGATGATGAACCGGACAGGCATCTGTTCGAAAAAGATATTTCCGATTTCATGTCCCAGCATCTTTACAGACCGCTTAAAGATATTCGCATCGGGAAACTGCTGCAGCAGCTGCTTGAGCTATCATCCCGCTATCGGCTTAGAATTCCACCGGACATGTTTTTGATGATGAAGGCGCTGACCACCATTGAGGGGGTCGCCCGCATGCTGGATCCGGACTTTGAAATGGTTAAAAAGACGGCACCATTTGTTAAACGATTGCTGATGGGCCGGTTCTCGCCACAGCGGATTTCCGGTGAAGTGTACCGGCTGGCTGCGGACCTGATGAAATTTGTACAGCAGTTTCCAAAGGAACTGCTCGACATTTCACGCCTGATCCGGCAGCAGAAACTTTACCTGAAAATAGAGAATCCGGGCCTTGAACGGACACTGTCAACCCACGATCAGATCAGCAACCGGATTTCTTTTTCAATCATCATCGCAGCGCTAATCATCGGGTCGGCCCTGATCGTGATTTCGGAGATTCCCCCTCTGTTTTACGGCATTCCTTTAATTGGAATCATCGTTTTTCTCCCTGCAGCGGTCATGGGAATATGGCTGCTTGTGGCGATTTTGAGAAAGGGGAGGCTATAACCTTATTGGGTTGCAGGCTCGATCATCTCCCATAAAGGGTTCCGCCAATCAAGACAGGAATTCTCAAAGGCTCGGCATATCCATCCC